>JAQVBK010000048.1 GCA_028690365.1 Candidatus Cloacimonadota bacterium | reverse complement strand
GGTCAAATACATCCTGGTCTTCAACCGGATACAGTAATACCCATATAAATCAGTTAATAAATGACTACAAGCTTCCTCATATAATTTCAGTGGCTTGTGTAAATGGTAATTTTAACTCGACTACCTGCTTTGCAGAAGCCTGGACAAGAGCGACCAATAATACTACTGGTAATCCTACCGGAGCAGTAGCAATTTATGCATCTTCAATTAATCAATCATGGGCTCCTCCAATGGCAGCTCAGGATGAAATAGCAGACATTATGGTGGGATTATCTACCAGTACTCTCGAAAGTAGAATGCTACTTGGTGGTTTATATTACAGCGGTTCATGTCTGATGATGGATGAATACGGAGCTGATGGTGCAAGTATGTATAAAACCTGGCACATATTTGGTGATTGTTCAATTATGATAAGATCAGACGTTCCAGAAGAAATGACGGTTTCTCATCTTCCTTCAATGTTTATTGGATTGGATACCTTTACAGTAAATACAGAAATCTCAGATGCTGAAGCTTGTTTATCATATGAAGGAAATATCTTAGGTAGTGCAATTACAGATGAATCAGGTATTGCAGAAATTATACTTTCGGACATGCCTTCAATTCCTACAACTTTAACGCTTACAGTAACTGCTTTCAACAAAGTAACTTATATTACTGATGTTGATTTAATTCCAAACGCAGGTGCTTATGTTGTTTATTCTTCTCATTCAATTTCAGATGGCAACAATGATATTCCTGAATACGGAGAGCAATTCTACCTGAACTTCTCTTTGAATAATGTTGGTTCAGATAATGCAACTGATGTAAGTGCTATTATTTCTACAGAGAATGCTTATGTTGAAATTATCACAGATTCAATATTTATCGATTTAATCGAAGGTGAAACTATGGTAGATATTTCGGAAGCATTCGAAATTGTTTTAGCTGACAATGTTCCGGATCAGCAAAATATCCAGTTTGATGTTACTGTTAATAGCGGCAACAATGAATGGATATCTTCTTTCAATATAGTTGCCAATGCACCTGTTTTCAGTACGGACGAATATACACTTCTTGAAATTGAAGGCAACAATAACGGAAGAATTGAGCCGGGTGAGACGTTCCAGATAACTTTCCCTGTAACTAACACAGGTCATTCTGCATCACCTGAATTTACCGCAACTTTTGCCAGTTCTAATCAGTATATTGAATACACTGATAACCAATTGGATTTTGAATCTTTAGCACCGGAAGGAAATCTGGTTGCCGGTTATAATTTTACAGTTTCCGAAGAAATCCCAATTCCAAGCACAATAGTATTTGGATTCGGTATTGAAGCTGGATCATATAGCGTAACTAACACATATACAGAAATAATAGCCTTTCTTGTTGAAGGTTTTGAAACCGGTGATTTATCATCTTATGATTGGAATGAGGCAGGACCTCAGCCCTGGGTTTTTGATACTCAAGTATATTATGAAGGTCAGTATGCTTTAAAATCTGGTGATATTGGAGCTAATCAAACTGTATCTATTGATGTTTTTGTTGATGTTCCGATTGAAGGTAATCTCACTTTCTTCAAGAAAGTATCTTCTGAAAATAATTGGGATTTCTTTACATTCTATATCGATAATGAAGAAATGGGCTCCTGGAGTGGCGATGTTGATTGGTCACAGGAATCTTATCCGATCACTGCTGAACCTCATGTATTCAAGTGGGAATACAGTAAAGATACTAGTGTTGATGGCGGACAAGACTGTGCCTGGATTGATGAAATTGTCTTCCCTGCTACTGCCAGTGTAGAAGAACCTATATTTACTGTTTCTACACAAAGTATTGATTTCGGGATTGTTCCTGTTGGTGAAATTGCAGAAACTCAATTTTCTATCACTAACTTTGGAAACGCAACTCTGAACGGAACTATCGGCGAAATTGATGGTTTTACTATTGAAGCAATAGTTGAAAATGTCGATCGCAATAAAGCTAAAAAAGCTAAAAGAGAGACAATTGATTATACAATTCCAGCTGGTGGAACCCGCTCTTACAGGGTTTTATTTATTCCTGTGGATGAGATAATTTATAGCGGGATACTCACAATAACTACAAATGACGTTAATATTGAAACTTTTGAAATGGAGATTTCCGGCGAAGGCGATATTGTTTCTTCAGATGATCCAAACTTAATACCCGCTGTAACTGAACTGGTAGGAAATTATCCCAATCCGTTTAATCCTGTTACAAAGATAGAATTTAATCTTGCCGAAAGTAATCATGTAACTCTGGAAGTTTATAATATCCTGGGACAAAAGGTTAATACTCTTGCTAACAAGAGATATGAAGCCGGCAAACATGAGATTCTTTGGGAAGGAACTGATGCTAATGGTAATAACGTTTCCAGCGGAGTGTACTTCTACAAATTTAATGATGGTAAATACACAAGCACAAAGAAAATGATTCTGTTGAAGTAGCAAACTTATGTAAAAGTATTAAAGGCAGAAGGCTATGCTTTCTGCCTTTTTTACTTGAATGACTTAAACCGATGAGTATTAGAATAATGTCAATTCTGAATCTGACAAATGATTTTGCATCATCAAATTTCTCTATTTAATTTTTCATTCAGGATAAACATCCTAACAACCTTATATGTAGAAAGATTTTCACTTGACAAAAAGCTTTATCTATAAGGCTTGTGTAAATAAATCGAAATCATGTGGAGGATGTATGAAACCTTCTCTTTTTTTGACGAGAGAACTTCCGGCAACTGTTATGAAAAAACTCAATCACTATTTTGATCTAACGGTCAATCCTTATGATCGTTCTCTCCATAAAGAAGAAATAATAGAAGGCACCTGCAAAACGGACATTTTATTATGTTTGCTTACTGATACAATCGACAAAGATATTATACGTTGTAATCCAAATCTTAAGGGAATATGTAATTATGCAGTTGGTTATAATAATGTTGATATTGAAACAGCTTCAAAGTTAAAGATTCCAGTTTGCAATACTCCGGGAGTTCTTACTGAGACAACTGCAGATTTGGCGTGGGCACTGATTTTTGCAGTTTCAAGACGCATTGTAGAAGCAGACAAATTTACCAGAGAAGGAAAATTTAATGGATGGGCACCTCAGATGTTTCTGGGGGGAGACATCTACGGAAAGACTTTGGGAATTGTGGGAGCCGGAAGAATTGGTACGGCAGTAGCAAAACGTGCTAATGCCTTTAATATGAAAATTGTTTATAGTGATGCAACCGCAAATGTAGAACTGGAGAAAAAGTATTCTGCTAAAAAAATGAGTTTGAATGAACTGCTTGAAGAAGCAGACTTTGTGTCTTTACATACTCCCCTTTTGCCAGAAACTAAGCATCTGATAGGTAGCGAACAGCTACGATTGATGAAATCTACTGCTTATCTGATCAACACAGCGAGAGGTCAGATTATTGATGAGAGCGCCTTGGTAACTGCTCTGAAGGAAAATCAAATTGCCGGAGCCGGACTTGATGTCTACGAAAATGAACCGGATATTGCAGAAGGACTGACTGAATGTGTAAATGCGGTTTTAACTCCCCATATTGCCAGTGCCAGTATAGACACCAGAACGAAAATGGGTTTCCTGGCTTATGAGAATGCTGTAGCAATAGCAGAAAATAGAATTCCTGCAGCAATTGTGAATCCGGAAATTTATGAATAATTTTGATTGGATTATTTTTTCAAGGAGATGTTTTGAAAGAATCGAATTATTTAAATAGAGTTACGTTAGACTATTCTGTAACCAGAGAAGATAATCTTGCTGGTGCGATCGTGCATATGGTGGGATTTGGTTTGAATATCACCGGAATGAGTTTGCTAATAGTTTTCTCAGCTTTGAGAGGTTCAACAATGCAAGTAGTTTCTTATTCACTCTTTGGTGCTTTTCACACACTGTATTATATATTTTCTGTACTGTTTCATACTCTTCAGGGAGAAAGAAGCAGAAAAGTGTTCCGAATTTTTGATCTGAATGGAAGCTATTTAATACTTATTGGTATCTTGACTCCGTTAACTCTTGTCTTCAGCCGGGGAGCAAAGGGGTGGTTTTTTTTCTACCTGCTTATTTCACTCAACGTACTGGCTATTATCTGGATTTCGATTAACAGAAAACGAGGCGATTTATTTCTGTTTATTGTAAATATATTATTGCTTATTGGTATAATTGCATTTATCTCTTTATCTTACAACGATTTTAATTCTGAATTGAAATTATGGTTAGGTATTTCAACACTTGTTTATTTTCTGGGTTTCTCTATAAGATATTTTGGTGGGATTCCATACCGGCATTCCTTAAGTCATTTTTTCTATATGCTGGGTAACCTGGCGCTTTTCTTTGGATTTTTCTTTCAATTGTTTTAATTACGACGCTAAACTTATAGCCTTTTTTCAATCGCTGCTTCATCAATTTATAGTTTTTCCTCGACTGATTTTCCTACTATTTTTTTTTGACTTACTAATCTAAAAAAAAGGACAACTTAAATGATTAATGAGAATTTTAGAAACATCGGGATTAGTGCTCATATAGATTCCGGTAAGACCACGTTAACTGAGCGAATTTTGTATTATTGTAAAAAGATTCATCGCATCAACGAAGTAAAAGGTAAAGATGGAGTTGGTGCAACTATGGATTCTATGGAACTGGAAAAAGAAAGAGGTATTACAATTGCCTCTGCTGCAACTAATGTAACCTGGAAGAATTACAACCTCAATATAATTGATACTCCCGGTCATGTAGATTTCACTGTTGAAGTGGAGAATGCACTCAGAGTTCTTGATGGAGCGGTTTTGGTTCTTTGTGGGGTAGGCGGAGTTCAATCACAATCAATCACTGTTGACAGACAACTCAAGCGGTATAAGGTACCACATATAGCTTTTGTTAATAAATTGGACAGAGTTGGAGCTGATCCCAGGGTAGTAAAAGATCAATTGATAGAAAAATTGGGACACAATGCTATTCTAATGCAAATACCAATCGGCAAAGAAGAAGATTTTAGAGGAATTATTGACATTATTAGTCGTAGAGCAAGATTTTTTGAAGGTGAAAATGGCGAAATTGTTAGAGATGGAGCTGTTCCTGATGAATATCTTGAACTTCTTGAAGAAAAAAGGGAAAAATTAATTAATGCAGCTACGATGTTTTGTAATGATTTGGCTGAAGCATATCTGGAAGGAAGAGAAACAGACGAAATGATAATAAAAGCTGTCAGAAAGGGTACAATTGCCATGAAAATGACTCCGGTATTTATCGGTTCTGCTTTCAAAAATAAAGGAGTTCAACTTCTATTAGATGCAGTTGTCAATTATCTTCCTGCTCCTCATGAGATAAAAAATACTGCTCATGATAAGGACAACAATTTCGAAAATGTTGATTTGATTTGTGATGAATCTTTACCTACGGTAGCACTTGCTTTTAAACTAGAAAATAAGCAATATGGACAACTTACATTTTTGAGGATTTATCAAGGTACAATAAGTAAGGGAATAGATTTAACCAACGCCAGAACCGGAAAAAGAGTAAAAATCGGCAGACTAGCCAAAATGCATGCAAATTCTATGGAAGATATAGATATTGCATATGCGGGCGATATTGTTGCAATTTTCGGAATTGACTGTTCACTAGGAGATGCTTTTAATGGTAGCGGTGTAAATTTCACAATGAGAGGATCTTATATTCCTGAACCGATTATTTCAAAGGCAATTTCAGCAAAAGATAATAAATCTGAGGACAATCTGAGTAAAGCTTTAACCAGATTTACCAAAGAAGACCCCACGTTCAAAGCTTATGTAGATGAAGAGACTAACGAAACAATTATTTCAGGGATGGGTGAGCTTCATCTGAATGTATATGTAGAAAGAATGAAACGTGAGTATGGAGTTGATCTACAGTATGGTGAACCAAAGGTTTCTTATAGAGAAACAATTACTCAATCAGTAAATTTTGATTATTCATTCAAAAAACAGACCGGCGGAAGAGGTCAGTATGCTAAAATTGCCGGTAGTCTAATTCCTTCAGATTCAGATGACAACGAATTCACCGACAATATAAAAGGTGGAACTATACCGGCGCAATTTATTCCGGGATGTGAAAAAGGTTTCTTTTCCAGTCTCAGTAAGGGTTTGCTGACAGGTTTTCCTGTTGTAGGCATCAAGATGAGCCTTGACGACGGAAATTATCATCCGGTAGATTCCTCAATTATGGCATTTGAAACTGCCACCAAGGCAATGTTCAGAGAAAGCTATCACAAAGCCAAACCAAAGATTCTGGAACCAATCATGAGTATAACAGTAGATTCTCCTTCAGAATTCAGAGGAAATATGTTAAGTATAATCAATCAAAGAAGAGGAATGGTGTTAGACACGATTGTAGATGACAATTTCACTAAGATAGAAGCAGAAATGCCTCTTTCGGAAACATTTGGGATTGCAACCCTGCTTCGTTCAGCTTCACAGGGGAAGGCTGATTTTTCTATGGAATTCAGTAAATACAAACCTATGCCTCAAAGTATAGAGGAAGAGGTTCTGAAAAAAGCACAGAATAATTCATAGCCGGATAGAAGAATTTTGATTGAATCAAAACTAAAGTCTGAACAAATTACTTGACGATATTTACTCTGAATCGACTTTAGTTTTAAAAAATTTTGGGAGAAAAGCATGAATAACCAAAAAGGTTTTAGCGTTTATACTGTGATTAGTATAATTGGCATTATTGCACTTGCCTTTATTCTGGTACTTCCTCAAATGTTCAGTTTGGATAAAAAAGAAAATACTGAGCAATGCATCAGAAACATGAAATCAATTAGAGATGCTGTTTCGAAATACTTTGAAATAGCTCAAAAAGATTTCGTCGGAGACATTGATGACCTCGACAGGCAGGTTGGACTGAAAGTTTCAATGGAATGTCCTGCGAATGGAGTTGGTGATAAGTATTATGTCCACGGAAACTATGAAACCGGTGAAATTATAGTTACTTGTCCCCACGCTGAAAAAGCCGAATACAGTGACCATAAACTGATTACAAATCAATAAAAATTAGAAAAAGGAAGCTTAGCTTCCTTTTTTAATCTGAACAATGTGTTCATCCAAAGACGGTATTCCACCCCAAAAACTATTATCAGGTTTCTTTAAAAACTACTTATTCTTCACTCTAATTTGCTTTGTATGTCTAATCAGTTGTTCTGATACCAAAAAACTTAGAATCGGAATTATTGACAGATCTATTGGTTATCTTCCTATTGAAACTGCTTTCAGAAAGAATCTTTTCGATTTTGAAAATTATTCATTCAAACGTTACAAAAATAGTGAAAAACTAATTTCTGATATAAGCAAAAACAAAATTGATGTAGCTGTATTATCACTTGATAAAATACTTGGTAATTATGCCGACAATAAAAATATCCGAATAATCTCCGGTCTTCAAAAAGAAGGTCTGGCTATTATTTCAGATCAAAAAGAGATTAATGAAAACAGTTCTGTAGGTTACATTTCAAATGACATAACCGATTTTTTTGTTTTTACTTTTCTGAAAACTAAACATCCGAATGCTAAATTCATCCCATTTAGAGAAAACACCCAATTAAGTAGAGCTTTTGCCAAATCAGAAATAAATGCACTCTTTTATTCTGTTCCCCATATATACAAATTCATCAAAGATAAACAGGTCATCTATTGGTCATCTGAAGACTATCCTCTGCATCCAGCTTCAAATTTGGTTGCAAATCCAACAGCGATTAATGAAAAAGCGAAAACGATAAAAGCTTTGCTAGAAATAATTGAAGCTGAAATTATTCTTTTAACTGAGATTCCTTCTAATTTTATAGAAGCTGCTTCAGTTATTTACATGCTGAGTGAAAGTGATGCTTCAGATCTAGCTTACAATACCGATTTTCTGATTGGAATTTCAGAAACTGACAAGAAATTCATTGCTGAATTCTCAGAATTTCTGATCAATAAAGAAACTATTCCAATTTTTGATTATACTGAACTTTACGATTACAAATTTACAAAAAATCAACCGTAATCAAAGTATTTAGGCTGATGAAGAAAAACAACAGAAAATATCATTACAAAAATCCTCTTGCAGCAATTATTATAACGGCTTTGTTTAGCTTGTTTATGTTTCATTTACAGAGACAAAATTTCTTAAAACAAATCCAACTGCAGGCTGACGATGTTCATTTTAGAATTTTCAATCAGGAAGCTCTGGCAGATACAAATATTGTACTTCTTGCTATTGACGATAACAGCTTGCAATTTAGCCGTCAAAACAGAGTTCCCTGGCCATGGCCAAGAAGCTTCTATGCTCAGATATTGCACTATCTGAAATCAGGTGGAGCAAAAAAAGTACTATTTGATATACAGTTTTACGAACCGGATCTGGATAGGTCAGAGACTTATGCCGAGGAAACTGATTCTGAGTTTGCTTCAGCTATTGAAGAAACTAATAACGTAATATTGGGTACTCTTCTTAAAGAAGATTCAACTGCATTTGCCGAAGAGTTATTAACTCTGGGAAAACATGAAAATATTCCCCAAAAATATTCCAGAAGTTTTATGGGTGCACTTTCTCCCATTACGACATTTCTCGAAGCAAATCCTAAAATTGGTATAATAAACATTGAACCAGATGAAGATGCAGTTATAAGAAGAATCCCTCTCTTTTTTGAGCTTAACGGTGTCAATTACTACAGTTTCCCCTTGTCGGCAATATCTCCTCCACTTAAGCTTTCATTGAATTCACGAAATATGATACTGTTGGACAATTCTCCTCTTTCTACTGATAGAAATGGCAACTATATCTTGAATTGGTATGGTGAAGGCGGAGCCGATAAAACATTTACATATTATTCTATTGGAGCTGTTTTAGCTAGTATTCGTGATTTGCACATGAAACATCAGCCACAGATTTCTCCATCGATTTTCAAAGATAAATATGTAATAATTGGAGCTACTGCTGGTGGATTAATGGATTTGAAAACAACTCCGGTCAGCAAAGTATATCCCGGAATGGAGATATGGGCAACTGCACTTAGTAATTTGCTTAATGGTCATCACGTAAATATTTTACCTGATTGGTTAAATTATATTCTGATTCTTATCTTTACTCTTCTCTGTTATCTTAGTCAATTTCATATAAAATCCTGGATCTCGAATCTGGTTTTTGTTTTTCTCCTAATTTTTGTTTTCATTATTGATTATTTGTTGTGGAATTTCTATCGTATACAGTTTCCTCTGATTATTTTAATTTTCAGTGTTACTGGGATTTATCTGTTGGTAATTACATTTAAATATCTTATCGAAGACAGAGATAAAAGAAAAATGAAAAATTTGTTTTCCCGATATTTAGATACCAATGTTATTGATGATATGCTGAATCAGTCATCTACGATAGAACTTGGTGGTGAAGAGATTGAGGCAACAGTATTATTCACCGACATTGCCAATTTTACAACATTTTCTGAAGACAAAACTCCCAAAGAATTAGCCGCTCTGTTGAATAGTTATTTTACAAAATTGACTGATTTTATACTTAAATACAGCGGACTACTGGATAAATTTACTGGTGATGGAATAATGGCTTTGTTTGGACCTCCCCGTCACGCTGTAAATCACGCCGAATTGGCTTGTCGTGCAGCAATTGAACACAGAGATTATTGTAGAAGCCTGAGCGCTGACTCTAATCCTGAAGCAAATTTTCATATTCATACCAGATTTGGAATAAACTCCGGTAGTCTTGTTGCGGGCAATATTGGGTCAGTTAAAAGAATGGATTATACGGCAATTGGAGATACTGTAAACACATCAGCCCGACTTGAGGGTGTAAATAAAATCTACGGAACCTCTGTGATGCTCAGTGAGTCAACTTACAAACTGGTAAAAGATCAATTCATCTGCAGAAAACTAGACTGTATAAAGGTTAAAGGCAGAAACGAACCAATATTTATCTATGAATTATTGGCTGAGGTCAATGACGAAAACAGAGAAAAATATTGTTGGATAAAAACTTACGAGGATGCGTGGCAATTATATTTCGATAAAAAATGGGCTGAAGCAAAAGATATTTTCGAAAAATTAATCATAGAAAAAAATGACTGTGTCGCAAAAGTAATGCTTGACCGCTGTGCCAAGCTTATCAACTCTTCCCCGAATAACTGGGACGGAGTTCTGAAATTGGAGGTTAAATGATTAATAAGATTGTTTTTACATTATTGGCTTTCCTGATACTTACTCCAATAATTGCAGAAGAATTTCTCATAATTCAGAGAGATAAATCGGTATTGAGAGAAGGACCAGGTTCATTTTACCCTTTGCTGCTTGAGTTATCAGCTGGAACAGAAGTTATTCTTATTGAAAAGGAAAAAAAATGGTGTAAGATTAGAATAGCTGAAACGGAAGGCTATATATCAGAAAGAGCTTTAACTGAAAAAGGGAGAGAAGTGGCGGTAATCTCAGAATTTCAGGGAGAAGCTGTTTCTCAGGCTTCCAGGCATGCAGTTTCTGCTGGCATAAAAGGGTTTGCCCAAAACTATTCTAAGAGCAGACCTCTTGATGTTAATTTTCTTGATAATTATGAAAACTATTCATTTGAGCAGTCTTCTTACCTAAATTTTCGACAACAAAATAATAAATATTCTCTGAAACCTATCAGTAACAAAATGAGCATATCTGAGACATCACACAATTTTGATCATAATCAACATGGGCTAGGTCTTGCAATTGCAGCATCAGTCGTAACCGAATACGGCCTTTTTGAGAATTCGGACTGGAATGTATATATTCAAAATATTGGACAGTATATCGTGGATAGCAACGATTTCTATGATTCTCAATTTAGGTTTTACATAATTAATCTTGATACCCCAAATGCTTATGCATTCCCGGGCGGCATTGTTTTTATTAGTAAGGGAATGCTGAAGGTCGCTGAAAATGAAGCAGAAATTGCGGCTGTTATAGCACACGAGATTGCTCACATAATTCAGAAACACGGCATGATTGAAACTGCTAAGCGTAAACAACAAATAAAAGCCGGAGAATCTTTTGATGAACTTGATAGGGAGATTTACAAAAACTATGGAGAATCTCCTGATGAGACTGAAAAGGAATTGGAAGAAATAAGTTTTGAGATTTTTGAATCCATTATTCAGGGTAGACTGGACGAATATGAAAAGGAAGCAGATTATCTTGCAATGAAATATACATACAATTCAGGCTATAACCCCTTTGCTTTAAAGAATATCCTTACCAGAATAAAAAATCAACAGTCAAATAACCAGCATTATAGATCAGACATTATCAGTTCCCGACTTGGATGGATAGCTGATTCAGCTTTCGAAATCAGATTTGACACTACAAACAATAAGAGTCGGTTTGCTGAAATGAAACTTAGAAATCAAATTCAATAACAGGAGGCTTAATGGACACGAGCAAAAGATACATCAGTATGTGTAAAAAAGCTCTGGAAATGCAACAGTATTGGAAACCACAAAATGGAGATTACTTCTATGGTCGTCCCTATGACATTGATGAAGAAGATGTTCCACCCGGAATAAACATATATTTTGAGTGTGAAGATGAATACTATTGTGTTATCCCAAGAAATTATTCCATAAAGGAAGGCTTTAAAGGCGAAAGCGATGCAGTTTTTTTGCCCAGACTGGATAACCTTTACAAGATGGTCCTTCACGATACCCCTTATGAGTTAATGGAAAGATTCTGCAAATGGAGTGCAAAACTTACTATCACTATGCAGGAGAGATATCAGACATTGGAGCAACTATGGATGGCATTTGTAATGGAGACGAATCACGGTCTGTTATGGAGTGGAAAAGATTGGGTATTGAAGGAGAATAAATGATGCAAAAGCTTATGATGAGTGTTTCAGGTGTTAGGGGAATTTTTGGTGAAAATTTTACTCCTTTTGAAGCACTGCACTTTGCCAGTAGTTTTGGAATATTTCAGAAAAGAGGTACCATTGTTGTTGGAAGAGATTCCAGAACTACCGGTGAAACAATTTTTCATGCAGTAGTATCGGGATTATTGAGTGTGGGATGTAAGGTAATAGATCTGGGAATTGTTCCTACTCCAACTGTTCTTTTAGCTGTTAAGGATAATAACGCTGATGCTGGCATGGTAATAACTGCTTCTCACAATCCGGCACAATGGAACGCACTTAAATTGATCGATGGCAATGGACTTTTTTTGTATCCGGAGCGTTCAAAGGAATTCTTCTCTGGTCTGGAAAGAAAAATTGTTTATAGTGCCTGGGATAAAGTTGGATCAATCGAATCAGACTACAACGCAATCTCAAGACATATTCAGAAAATATTGGCTATTCCGTATCTGGATTTAGAAAAGATAATCAGACATAAGTTTAGAGTTGTTGTGGATACAGTTAATGGAGCTGGAGGATTAATTGTACCAAGATTACTAAAGAAACTGGGTTGTGAAGTTGTTACAATTAACTGTGAACCAACCGGCAAATTTAGTCATAATCCTGAACCTTTGGCTCAAAATCTTTCGGAACTTTCAAGTGCAGTAAAAGCAGAATCTGCTGATGTGGGTTTTGCTGTGGATCCTGACGTAGACAGATTAGCAATAGTCTCAGAAAAAGGTGAAATTATTGGCGAAGAACTATCACTTTTGCTGGCAGAAAAATATATTCTTCCTAAGAAGAAAGGAGATATTGTAACTAACCTTTCATCTTCTATGGCTTCAGATGATATAGCTGCTGAATTTGGCGTAAAAGTTCATCGAACTCCGGTAGGTGAAATCAATGTTGGAAAGTTGATGAAAAGCCTTAATAGTCCTGTCGGAGGAGAAGGTAACGGCGGAATTATCTGCCCTGAGGTCAACTTTACCAGAGATGCCATAAGTGGTATTGCTATAATTCTGGGACTTTTATCAGAAACAGATAAAAAAATATCAGAGTTACAAAATGAAATACCAAAGTACTATTTCGCTAAAGAAAAACTGGTTGTAAGCAGTGCAGATATTGACAGAATCATGCTGAGAGCACAATCTTTATATCCTGAGTTAAAAAAAGATACTACTGACGGAATTAAATTTGTTGGTGATAAATTCTGGATTCACATAAGAAAATCAGGAACAGAACCAATAATAAGAATTTACACGGAAAGTACAAGCACTGAGAGATCAGAATTGCTTTGTAAAGAGACAATCGGACTTTTAAATGTTTAGTATGTATGGGAGTAATAGCAAGATTCTTTCCCATAATACAGAAAACTGATAAATCAATTGACAGCAAAAAAGGACATATTTCTTTTGCCGACTATTGAATTCTACTTAAAACAAATAAAAAATTGAGAAGGAGATGCTTATGAAAATGTTTTGCCTAAACCACAAAACAATCTTGTTTTTAAGCTTCGTAATCCTCCTGACAACTGTTACTGCTCTGCAGGCAGTTGATAATTCGTCTTTTGTTGTGGAAGATCTCAGAGTTGAAGATATTCCCAACGATGATGGAACAGGTTTGATGATAAGCTGGAAACCACTTCCTAAAGAAAAGAGAATAATAGAATACCGTGTATATCGTGGTGTTACTACAGATTCTCTTTTTTATATAGGTAAAATTGACGTAAATGTAAATACTGGAGTGACAGGAGAGAGAGTTTTCTTTTATGATAAAGACCTTACTCTTTTCAGTTATATATCCTCTATCGGAAAACTCAAGAAAGAAAAACAACAATCTATCGACAGTCCACTTTATCGCGGTTATCCCAGAGATATTAGTGTTACCGGTAAGGAATTAAAGAATTATACTGTCTATGCAGTTTCAGATGAGAAAGATTACTTCTACAATCACACTAAAACAGAGTTGACAAAAGGTGACGATACTGAAATAGTAGCTGGTTTGAAACTGAAAAATATTAATTATTTGCTTAAACAACTTAAGACAGACAAAGAATATTTTTATACAGTAGTAGCGGTTAATGAGGCAAGAACTTATTATCCTTATGCTGAACCGGCTAGCGGTTTTCCGCGTGAGAATGCTCCTGAAAAAACAATGAATTTCCATTCAGTGTACCTGGAAGACAAGAATACTCTTAATTTTGAATGGAATCTACCTATTTTCAAGGATGACGTCAGGTTTCATTCTGTTTATCTTCTGGCAAAAGCTGATCTCGAGAAATTTCAGAAATATGAGAATTACTTAATCGAAAAAGAAAAATATGACATCTCTAGCAAGTCTGATTCGACGATTGTTGCACCTGAACCAGTCACAGAAAATCCTTTACAATTGATTTACAGAACTACCTCATCCTATCCTTTTCCATCAATGAATTCAGCAACCGTTTCAATAGAAAACTCAAGAATAGTAGATGTTGATAATGCTATAGATGTTGAATTTGATCCAAGTAATGTTACTGATTATCTCTTTCTCTTCTCTCTGCAAGACTATGCCAGTTATGAGACATTTTCACCAGCAGCAGAAGCAAAAATATCTCAGTTCAGAGCTATTCCGGGAATAGCTTCTCTAAATGATCAATATGATTTTGTCGTTGAAGATGTCATAAATGACAAGGGCGATTACAACAAAATCATGTGGGGTAAACCGGTAGTCAGAATTACAAATACATCCTATGCAAATAAAAATAAAACATCTCTCAACGTAAATTACGAGATATTTACGAATGAGTATTACAGAATTAATAATATCTATTTCAAATTCTATGATAGTAATTACAACGAGCTTGATAGAGTTAATGAATTTTATCAGGATAACAGACTCAAAATAAAAATTCCTGAAGGAATAAATGAAATTATAACAGAAATTACCTTTAAGACTAACAGAGATATGGGTGATTATGTTCTTACTCAAAAATTGATTTACAAAGAAGATTCTAGATCATTACGACCAGGAAAAATTATGGAAGGTGATGAAGCCATCGAAGATTACAGCTACATGATTTATAAACGAAACTACTCATCAGCAAATTTCAGACTGGCAAAAAAAGAAAATGGAGTTTCAAGAGAATATGAAGATTATATTGCTTTTGAAACTGCTTTTTTCAACCCTGTGACCGAATATGATGAAGAGAAAAACATGTACTTTGTTTCTCCAGCTTTTGCCGCCGGTAAAGATCAAGAGAAAAATACCATAGTTGCCGATCTTTTCGCAGAGAATACAGAAAAGCGCATAAATCTCTTCAAGAAGGAATTAGACAAATATACGGCAATGAGGGATACTCTGAAAGAACAATCTGACATTGATTCAGCTAATGAAGCAATTGAGTATTATCAGGAACAGATAGACTTTTTTAAAAACAATGAAGTCCTTAAAGCTGCCTCTGAAATTAAGAGTCCTAAAAATCGCATAAAATATTTACAACAAGAAAGAACTAAAGCAAACAGATCTTTCGAATATAAAATCGTTAAAACTGACGGAAAGGGAAGATACATCGAATCTGAAGTATTTAGAAATGAAGATGGACAGACTCATTTCATTCCGGTTGGAAATTGGCTTAATACGGATATGATTCCGACTTTCATAGCTTCATTCATTTTCGGTTTGTTAGTTTGGATTATGATTAGTAAAGCCCGAAGAGGACATGATCTCTACATCAGACCTATTGCCGGTATTCAGGAAATTGATAATGCTATTGGTAGAGCCACAGAAATGGGCAGACCAATCTTGTTTGTTCCAGGTCTTTCCGGAATCTCAGACGTAGCAACTCTGGCGGGTCTGTCGATTCTTGGCAGAGTTGCAAAAAAAGCAGCTGAGTATGATACCAGAATTTTAGTACCAGTCAGAGACTATATTGTCTTGCCTATAGCACAGGAAATAGTTAAAGAAGCTCACTACGAAGCCGGCAGACCTGACACATATGATAAAGGCAGCGTTTTCTTCCTGACTACAGCTCAATTCCCGTTTGTAGCGGGTGTCAATGGTATAATGATCCGTGAAAAAACTGCTACCAACTTCTACATGGGTATGTTCTGGGCTGAAGCATTAATCATGACTGAAACCGGAAGTTCTACAGGAGCAATTCAAATTTCAGGTACTGATGCAGTTACACAGATTCCTTTCTTTATTACTACTTGTGACTATACTCTCATAGGTGAAGAACTATATGCAGCATCAGCATATCTGGCTAGAGAACCGCTTATGCTGGGAACACTGAAAGCCCAGGATTATACAAAACTCTTAATATTATTGTTTATCATAGCAGGTACTCTACTTTCTACCGTACATCTAACATTCTTAATCAATGCATTCCCGGATAAATAGGAGAAGAAACTATGAAAAGACAAATTCCGCTAATAATAGTAATCGGATTGGGATTTCTGTTTGTCATACATTCATTTGTCCCTCATAAATTATCACAGGATTTTTTAGAGTGGTGGCAAGATTGGTCAAAAGCAATGTCGCCATTTGCCGTTATTCTTGGTATAATGAGCTTAAGTATGGTAAATATTACCAAAATTCAAAGAAAAGCCCCCAACTGGCAATATAGTGTAGTTACTCTTGTGGGACTGGTATTTACTGCAGCTTCAGGGTTTATCTGGGGTACGAATGAAGGTACTCCTTTTATGTGGCTTTTCAAGAATGTACAAATGCCAATGAGTGCAACATTGTTTTCTCTTCTGGCTTTTTACATTGCATCTGCAGCCTATAAAGCTTTCAGAGCCAGATCTGCTGAAGCAACAGTGCTTCTGCTGGCAGCTATAATTGTTATGCTGGGACAGGTTCCACTGGGAATGGCTATTTCAAAATGGATTCCTGA
>JAQVBK010000047.1 GCA_028690365.1 Candidatus Cloacimonadota bacterium | reverse complement strand
CATCACAAACGGGAAGAATGACGCATGGAGCTTCAACAGCAAGATTCAGAAATATTAGAGTGGGAGGTTCTCAATGAAAGACAGATTATATGAAGCAGGAGAATTCATCAGAAAGCATTCTAAAGCAGACGATTTCACCCTTTTTATAAGGGGAAATGACACCCTTCAAACAAGATTTGCCCAAAATGCGATAACTCAGCATATTTCGGGAAATAATATAACTGCTTATCTCTCTGTTGCTTTTGGTGACAAGAGAGGTTCTGCAAATATCAATCAGTTAGACAATGATTCGCTTCTCTACCTTATCAAAACTGCTGAAAATATTGCAAAAATTAATCAGCCTGATCCTGAATTTGTTCCAAGTGAATCCGATTCCCAATACACCTGTACAAAACTTTTTTCAAAGGAAACAGCAAAACTGGATTCTGCCAAATTAGTAGATAATGTTCAAAAAAGTGTGGAAAATGCTCAAAAAGCCGATGCAAAACTGTCGGGGATTACAGAAAGGGAAATCTCACAGGTTTACGTTAATACGAAAAATGGTTTTGAAGGCTATTTTGATAATACTTACTTTAGTCATTCCATGACTATGAAAAAAGGCGATGTTGAGACAAAAGTATCTCAATCTATGAAGGATTATTCCCAATTTAATCTGAATCATTTGATTGATGATTTAAACAGTCAGTTCAACGCTTTGACTACACCCGAGTTATTTGAAGCTCAGAAAATTCCGGTTATCCTTAGACCGGCAGCGCTGCTTGATTTCTTTGAAGTATTGTATTGGACATTCAACAGAAGGGATGCTGACGAGGGGACTAGTCCTTATTCCGGAAATATTGGTAAAAAATTCTTTGGCGATAGATTTAGCTTTTCATCAACTCTGAAGGATGATGATATTTTTGCTTCCCCCTTTGGTCATGATGGGATAGTAAATAAAGAAACCGAGTGGGTAGAAAAAGGTGAATTGAGAAATATGCCTGTCGAGAGAGGATACGCTCGAAGAAATAATCTGCAACCGAGCTCAATTTTTAATTTCAATATTCAGGGTGGTGATAATACTGAAGAAGAAATGCTGAAAATGACTAAAAGAGGTCTGATTATAAACAGGTTTTGGTATATAAGACCAGTTGATTATAAAAAAGGGGAATTTACCGGTTTAACCAGAGACGGGGTACTCTATTTTGAAGATGGCAAGGTAAAACACTCTGTAAACAATTTGCGTTGGAATGAAGTTTTGCATGATGCTACCAGAAGAATTCTGGCATTGGGAAAGGCAGTTCTGGTAGATAGCAATTCTAAAGTTCCATTCATGCTTATTGATGATTTCAATTTTGTAGATAAAACTTCATTCTAAAAAATGCCGGTTTATACCGGCTTTTTTATTCAAACAGCTTCCTTTAGATATCTCTCAGTTTTCGCAAATATTTTGCAGCATATTCCCTAAAAACATCCTGGTGATCAGGAATACTTTCGGCATATTTCATGAATACCGAAACGTAATACTGCAAATTGATTTTTTGATCATTAGCGGCTAAGATCTCTCTTGGTAAAAAATCATTTGGATTATATGTAGTGAAAATAAAATCCAGTAAATCACAGATCACTCTCGTTCTGTGATGAAGATTAGTGCAAAGCTTGTCATTATGCAGTCGATTGTAATAAGTTTCGATACCGTTTATAAGTTTAAACCTTATGTTATATACATTCTTTATTATGTAAGCTGTATCACCAAAATTATACAGTGATGCATCATATAAACCATTTTTTTCAAAGACTGATTTTCTAATAAATGCTCCGGCATGCGGAATAGCACCAATGGTAGAATTAATAAAAAGCTGAAGAATCTTTGTAATACCATTTTCTCTGTAATCTACATATCTCCAGATACGATTGAGCGACAGACCAGATTCATCAACTACTTCAAGTTTTGTAGGGTAATAATAATCGAAACCGGGATGCTTTTTTATTTCATGAATGCTTTTCATTAGATAATCTTCTGAAATGAAATCATCTGAATCTAAAAAAAGAAGGAATTCGTTCTTTGCAACCAATATTCCCTGATTCTTTGTATCCCAGCACCCGGAGTGCTCTTTTTTTATATATTTCAGATTCTCTTTCATAAGCTCCTCAATAACTACCGGAGTAGAATCGGTTGAACCATCATCAATTACAACGACTTCAAAATTTGGATAATTCTGATTTAGTGCTGAGCTAAGGGCTTCTCTGAGATATCGCTGTCTATTGAAGGTAGCAATAATTATGGATACTGTTGGTAGATTCATTAATCTATCTGACTCAGAAACTGTTGTGCGGCGTAGTCAAAAGTGTTTTCAGTTGTGAGTCTGCTTACTATCTCAGAATTTCGGATTCTCTCCTTGTCATTATCCAGATAGTATTCAATGAGACTGCCTAATTCTGCAGAATTTTTGTAAGTAATTAGTCCGTAGTTTTCCATGCCAGCAACATAATCGCTGATTTGAAAGGTCTTGAGAAATGCCAGATCAAAAGTACGATTGTTTATAAATCCATTTCTTCTCATCAATTCATGATGATCATTCAGAGAAATTTTTGCACGGGAATAGAGTTCAGGGAGACTTGAGTACTCAACAAAATCAGTAAGAATCCTGTCTGTCGGAACCCCCTTAAGCCAGTTTTTACCTACAACCAAGTAATCAATATTTCTGCCACAGTTTACTACGTCATCTATCACCTTTCTTCTTGAGATATTGTCATAATAATTGTTTCCCACAAATAGAACATCAATGTCTTTAGTTATTTCCGGTTGCGGATGGAATAAGTCAGTATCAGAGACTTGAGGCAGATAGTAAGAAGGTACTTTCAAAAACTGACTTATATATCCACGATAAATATCTGAAGCGATAAATACTTTGTTGTATTTATTTAGAAAATCAGGTTTGTGTACTTCCGGATGACTAATAAGCCACATAAAACTTTTTTTGTTACGTGGTGGCGAATAATGCATCAAGCCTGATACAGAAATAATTAATTCACTTTTAGGATCCAGATGATCCCATTGATCCATGCAATGTATTTCTACTTCGTGACCAATTTTTGTGAAACTTTTAGCCAAATTTCTGGCATAGGCATTATCACCCCAGTCAGTTCTGTCGTGAGATGGAGAACTAATTTTAAGACTAATCAGCACTTTTAACTCTTAACTGCATCCTCAAGGGAAGGAACGATAGTGAATATATTTGAAAAGCCTGCCATATCAAAAATTTCTCTGATAAATTCTTTCATACCACAAAGAACGAGATCGGTTTTGACGGCTTTTGCTTTTTTTGCTGATATGAGTAATACTCTTAAACCAGCGCTACTTATATAATCAAGCTCCGAAAAGTTTATTACAATTTTTGCCGGAGGATTATCAAATACGGGAATTACGTCTTTCTCGAAGATGTCTTTTGTGTTGGAATCTAGTCTGCCTTTTAGGTTTACTGTCAGGCAATTGTTTTTTGTCTCTTTGATGATTTCCATAGTTACTCCTGTTTTAACTTTTTTTTGATAATAGTTTTATTTCTTCCTGCTGAGCGGCAATATTCGAATGAGTCCATTACCTTTTTTACAAGGAAAATACCTAATCCACCAATTTCTTTATCTTCAACTGGTACATCCAGATCGGGTTCGGATATGGATGTTGGATCAAATTTTATGCCGTCATCAAGGATGGTTATAGTAAGAATATCATTTTCAATAATGATTTCTATTTCTATATCATGTTCGCGTTCATCATTATAAGCATAAGAGATAATGTTTGTTATGATTTCGTCAAAAACGAGATTGATTTCATATGCAAGTTTGGGAGAGAAATTGTTTCTTTCAGAAATCTCATCAATAATAGAAATTAGTTTATCATACTCATCATATCTGTTCTTAATAACAATTTTTTTACTTTCTGCCATGTTAACCTCACTTATGGTTAGATTTTTCAGCAAACTCCAGTAATACATTGATAACAGAAGAGTAATTGTCTGTTTCAAATATTTTGATAATCCCAACATCCTGCATCAACACTAGTCGTAATCTCTGATTGATTTTTTTATCTCCGTTTAGAATGTCAACTGCGTATTTTTTTATTTTTTCGGATAAAATGTAGGGAAATGATTTTGGGATGTTCCATTCAGAGAATAATTTTTGGATTACGCTATATGTTTCATCAGTCATGAAGCCATTTCCCTTACTGTATAGAGCCATAGCTCTCAAGCCAATTCCGACTGCTTTTCCGTGAGGTATCTCAAAATCTGAGATTGATTCAATGACATGAGCAAAAGTGTGACCCAGATTTAGGAACATTCTCTCTTGTTTGTCACTAAGATCGTTGCTGCAAATTGACATTTTGTGATGAATAAGTTCAAGTAGAATTTTATCTAAGTTCATTTCGGTTTTTAAATCATTCAGAAAATTTGTTCCACTGATCAATCCCATTTTAAAAGCTTCAATTCTGCCATTCTCAAATTCAGATTCGGGGAGAGTCTTCAAAAAATCGGTTAGAATCAATACAGTACCGGCTGGATAGAAAGATCCCACGTTGTTTTTCAAACCAGCACAATTTACGGCAGTTTTCCCGCCAATTGCGGCATCAATCATTGCCAGATATGTAGTTGGAATAAGAGTTAATTTGCAGCCTCGTTGGTAGATTGAAGCAGCAAAAGCTGCAATATCGGTGGTTATGCCACCCCCGATACCTAGCACAGTAGAGTGTCTGCCAACATTTCTTTTTCGCATTAATTCCAGAATAGATCCCAGCTCTTCAAGGTTTTTGTTTGTTTCAGTGGCAACGAACTCATAAATCCTATCATTAATAATTGGACTCAGGAAACTCGAGTAAATATTCTTTACATTTTTGTCGATGATTACGAATAAATCATCATATTGACATAACTCATATAATAAATCAGAGTCATTTACAATCTTAACTTCAGTTGAAAAATTCAAAGAAAAGATGGTTCTAAACGATTGATTCATAATTATTTCTTCATTAGAACGATAGTACCTTTATCTGCTTCTCCTACTGAAGTAGAAATCAGATAATAATATACTCCGGGAGCACATTCTTTTCCCTCCGCATTTTTACCATTCCAACTAAACTGGAAAAAAATATTTTCTTTAAGCTCAACTACTAAATCTCCATTTATGTCAAATATACGGCACTCATTTCTACCAACCGGCAAAGATTCACCGGATTTTAGAGCAATGTTCATAACGTTTTGACCATCTGAGTAAAATGGATTGGGATAAGCAATAGTTTTACCCAAATTCTTTGTTGTTTTAGAAGCTCTTCCAATTTCAACTGAAGTAAGACCTTTAATTGTGCCAATGTACAAAGTGCCGATTGTTGGGTCATAAGCAAAACTTGTTATTTGGTTGCTTAGAAGGGAGGAATTGTTCATGTTGTAGGTTTTGAACTCATTCTCATATGATTCATCAGGAGAGAAAACTGTAACTCCGTTATCTCTTGTACCAATCCAGATTCTGTTAAATGGATCTATGAAAAGTGCAGTTGGAACAGTTAAAATAGAGCCATAAAGTCTGGTTTGACCAATGTAATAGTATTGTTCGTCCACCCAAGAGTTGTTGCTGAAGATTTTTCTTTTTATGTCAGTGCCGTATTTAAACCAATTGTTTTCACCATCATGCATAAATAACCCTTCTGAGGTTGCGAAGAAAACATTTTCTACTCCGGAATGATTGAAACCCTTGATGTCATTTACCCAACACCGTTTTAATTCGGGTGGAGCAGGACGAACCGGGTCTAAATCATTTGGGGGAGTATTTGTTTCCCAGATAAATACTCCTCCGGTTTCTCGTTCTCCGATGAAAAGCTTGTTCTCGCCAACGTAAATTGCTTCCGGTCTGGGTCCAGTACTTGTACCATTGTCGAAACGAGAAATCACTGCCATATCTTTGTCAAATACCTGACAGCCAGATCCGCTAGCTCCAATCCAGATGTTGTCTGAATCATCTTTGACAATTTCGATTATGGGGTTATCATAAAGATTGTTTGATGAATCTATTAAATTCCAGATGTTTGATTCGGAAGAGTACTCATATATTCCTTGACGGTTAATTGCCAACCACTTGTCGTTATTATCATCAAAGACAGTGATCCCCGATTTCCAGCCGAAGATATTCTCTGTATTTGTCCACCAGGCACCAAACCAGACTCTGTCATAAGAATCAACTTCTATACAGTAATTATTATCACTTCGCAAGGGAGAGGTTGCAGTTTTGTAATTTTCCCAGTTAGTACCATCGAACATTGAAATACCTCTGCCCCCATTATTTGTGATGTTATCAATTGCTTCACCATTAACTATCCAGAGTTTTCCGTCTGAAGTTATTGCCATATCTTTTACAAAATTGGCGATCAATGATTCATGTGTATAATTTTCCCATCCGGCTGAAGTTTCTATAAAGATGCCGTCTCCCCAGGACAAAGCAGCTATCTGACTATTTAATTCCATAAATCCGGTTATCTGTCTGGTAAAAAGTCCTGCCTCTGTGTCAAAAAGAGTTAATTCCATATCATTATTTATTTTCCCTACAGCGGCTATTTCTGTATCATATACGAATTGTTTATCTTCCCTCCAATAGCCAAAGCTGAACCAGATGTTTTCATTCGAATCTAAGTAAATAGGGAAGATGTCACTATTAATACTCTGATTATTAATCTTTGTCCACTGAGGATTATTAGTCAGGCTATTTACCTGATAGATGCCATTGCTGGTCGCTATTACAGTTTTATTGTTTCTTACATAAAAATCTCTTATATCAGAGTTAGTCATGATAGTGTTTGAAGAATCGAAAGTTTTCCAACTGCTTAAGGAGAATAAAGAATCCAGGTGAACTACATTCATACCGTGAGTGCTGGAGCAATAGAGATAATTGTCAGATATCATGATTTTTTTTACATCATTACTCGCTAATCCATTCAGTGTGCTGTAGTTATTTTTCAGAGAAGGAATGGGAAAATTGCCCAGTTCAACAAAAACGCTTAATCCATTGTCAGTAGCAATGTATATGGTGGAATCAACGTGAGTAATACAGTTAACTTTTTCAGAAGGCAGTCCTAAAAGTGAGTTTATCGAAATTTGTTTAATTCCATCCTGAAATCTGTTAACTCCATTTGCCTTTGTGCCAACAAACAGTTTGTTATTATTTTGATTATAATCTACTGCTCTGGCGTTAATGTCATCTAATTGTTCGTATCCCAGCAAATCCGAAAATTTGTATTCTTCAAGGTCAAAGACTAAAACGCCACCCCAGGTTGACAAGTAAGCTTCTCCATTTCCAATTGCGCCGTTGTATATGTAATTTGTACTAGTGTAGCTTTTCCAGTTTCTGATGCCCGAAAGCATGACAAAAGACAAAAGTGCTATTCCAGTAAGCAGAAATCTTTTCATTTTTTTCTCCTTTTGATGATTCTATAAAAAACAATAAAAAACAAACTGAATAATAAAAAAAGTATAACCAATAAAATTCTTTTCGTAGAGAATGAAAACCCGAAACCTATTAAACCAAATAGTAGAGTAATGAAATAACTGATTAACGCAATGGTTTTTTGAGAAAAACCAAATTCCAGCATTCTGTGATGAAAGTGTTCCTTGTCAGCAATGAAGATATTCTTCTTTTTTCTCAATCTTCTTTGTACTGCCAGCATTGTATCAACAATCGGAATAAAGAGAGATGCAATTGGAATAAGCAGAGTCATGGCTGTAATGCCTTTTAGTTGTGCGTTTCCCATTATACTTATTGCGGCGATATTAAGACCAATAAGCATACTGCCCGCATCACCCATGAAAATCTTTGCTGGATGAAAATTAAACCTGAGAAAAGCTAAATAACAGCCAATACTTGCAGAAGTAAGAAGAATCAGGTAGATATTATATAAATTTATTGAGACCGCAAAGAGAGTTAAATTAACAATCAGTGCTATTCCTGCAGCCATTCCATCTAATCCGTCTATCAAATTAGTTGCATTAATAATTAGTATAATCCAGGTAATGGTAAAAGGGAGAGAAAAAAATCCCAAACTTATATCAGAACCTAAAGGATTTGTCAGCATCTCAATTCTGAATCCGCCGACATATAGAGCAAATGATAAAATTAATTGAAAAAGAAGTTTAATATAAGCAGACATGTGAATTTTGTCATCAATTGTCCCGATTACTACCATAAGTAGGGACGCAACTGACAGCAAAATCATTTTTGAGGAATTGTCCTGAATGATAAGAGCTATTGCTATTGGTGCGAGTATCATTGGAATCGCAAAGGAGAGTCCGCCTGATAACGGCATGGCAGAAAGATGGATCTTTCTGTCTTGGGGTAGATCAATCAACCCTACTCTCTGAGAAAACCTGATATTTAACGGAACAGCAATATAGGTTATCAAGAATGAGCACAAAAAGAATAATGCCGAGTAAAGTATTAGCATTTAACTTACCAACTTTTCATATATTTTTTCATAGCCGTTAATAAAACTTTCCAAACTAAACTTGTTACACACCAAATTATAAGATTCTTCCCCTTTCAAAATTAAAACGTTTCTTTCATCAGTTAAGCCGGTGAGTAAATTAACTAATTTTTCATGATCAAATGGATCGACCAAATAACCGTTTTTCTCTGAAACCATTTCTCTTATGCTTTTAATGTCTGAACCAATAATTGGCAGTTTCATTGACATTGCTTCAAGAATAGAGATAGGGAATCCTTCCGAGAGAGAATAGAGTAAAAAAACATCTGATTCTTTCAGCCAATCGTATACATTACTCTGCCAGCCAGGGAGATTTATTTTATCATCACAGTGATTTTCTCTTACTAATCGGAGGCATTTATCATAATATTTACCGTCACCTACAAAAACAAACCTAAGTTTATCATTAAGTTTACATGCTTTAATAGCACACAAAACTGTGTTGACTATGTTTTTCGGAGGAAAGAACCGACAGACTGATGTTATTGTGATTAATTCACCCAATGTTTTTATTCCATTATATCTGTGAGAAACTACAGAGTTATGGATAGTTAATGAATTCTTAGGTAAATAAACTTTTTTTTCCCAACACAATTCTCTTTCATGATTATTTACAAAGATTGTGATATCTGAAAACCTGGCGGCGATTCTTTCCAAATGTAAATAAAAAAAATAGACCAGTTTGTTCTGAAACTCGCGAAATGGTAAACCATGTACTGTATGAACAACCGCCCGACAACCAGCCAGTTTTGCTGCTATTCTTCCTATGAAACCGGGTTTAGAGGAATGGGTATGAATAATATCGAAGTTGTTCTCTTTAAAAATTCTAATCAGTTCAAAGAAAGCAACGATGTCTAATGGAGATAGTTTTCTCCTTAGGTATTTTAACGGGATATGTTTAAAACCAAGTTCCTTGACTTTATCGACCAGAGGACCTCCGGATTTGCTGATAACATAAATCTCATATTTTTCGGGATCAAGATGAGTTAGAAGTGTCAGCATAATATTCTGAACACCCGAAAGTATCGGCAACAATTGAAAGTGAGCTATTTTTTTTCTCATTTATTTATTTATGCCTGTTAATTTTTGAATAAATGTTTTAGTTTGTTCTTCTCTGGAAAATCTAATATCTGATGAATAGTGACTTTTTCCTTCTTTGATTTCTTTGTAGAGCGATAGAATATTTTTCTTGATTTCGTGAATATTTTCCATTTCACAAATATTTTTTTTGACCACAGCTTCTGAGAATATCTGCGGCTTCTCCAATAGGTGGGATCATCGCCAGAATAGGTTTGTGGGTTCTAATATATTCGAAAATTTTGCCGGTCAGAGTGCTTCCTCTGTCTGTGGAAGGAATGAAAAGTAGAAGACAGTCACTCTCCATCATCTTTTTTACAGCTTCATTGTGGACAGTTTGAGGGCAAATTTCGATTAAACCTTTCAATGATTCATCATTCATCGCTTCAATTGTCTGATAGTAATAATTCCCTGTGAAAGAGAACACGATATCATCAGGAAGTTCATTCTCTTTAAGGAGTTGTTTTACTGCTTCTATGAAATAATTCGTGGATCTGCTCCCATAGAAGTTTCCAATGTAGGAAAATGTGATTTTGTTATTGTGTTCTTTCGGAACTGAAATGTCTGCAAAATCCTCTTCATCCCAACCATTATACATGACGTGTATCTTTTCTTCCAGATGTTGTCCGAATGATTCTACTAGTTCCTTTTTCATTCCGTAGCTTATTACTGTAATAAACTCAGCATGATCCAGAAATTTTTTCTCTAAAAATTCTGCCAATTTGTATTGAAATTTGAAAGTATAATCCAAACAGGGGTTCATAGACCAGTGATCTCTATAATCAATTATCAGTTTAGTTTTGGTTAATTTGCTGAAAATATATGCACACAATCCACCGGTATAAGGTCCCATGGTAGCCATCACGTATTGGTAATTTCTTTGTAGAGAAAGGAAGAGTGCTCTAGTTAGGGCAAATGGGAACCAGCCGATTTTGTCATCGATAGGAAAAATGTTTCTGAATATTCTTTTGTATTTTTCCGGAGTTCCAAAGTACAATTTTTGCTGAACACTCTCTCTTTTCCTAGTGAGGGCTTTTAAGATCGACATCAGATCACAGGAAAAAGTTCTGGATAAACTCCTGTGAGTGCATTCACTAAGCATCTCAGAGTCATAGGAATGAAATACGATATTTTTTACGGAGATTACGTCAGTATTCCAGTTATTGTTTTTCATATACTTTACTAATTTACAAGGTCTCTGAACTCCTGGTCCGCCCAGAGGTGGATAAAAGTAGGCAAACAGTAAAAGATTTTTCTCTGAATCGAAGTTCCGGAAGAAATGTATTAGCTTTTTCTCTTCAATCTGCCAGTTAAGTCTTGTATTAACAACAATATGATTTGCTCCAATTATTTGCTTCTTTGTTTCTTCATCTAGATTCAGAAGGTATTGCATTGATTTTATAAGATCGTGTATAGTGTAATCAATTAGCAATTTATTGTTAATCTTATCTGTGATTCCTTTGATGAAGTCAAAATTGTTCATGATGGTTGGTAGTCCATGCTGCCAGTATTCTAATAGCTTCAGGGCTATTGCTTTACGATGTTTTGCAATAGGACGTAAGAAACAAAGCCCGAACTTAGCCGAGAGATAATAAGACGAAATTTCCTTGTTGGCAACAAAGTCTTTATAAATAACATTGTCCTGAAGCTGATTTTGATTAATGAAGTCAAAGAATATCTGTTTTTCCGAATTACTGCGAAAAACTCCAATAAATAATATTTTGAGATTAGGGTAAGTAATAACGAGATTTTTTGCAGCTACCAGAATCTTAAGCATACCACGATCGGTGGAAATAGATCCAGTGTAAATAAAATCGAAAATCTTTGCTGAGGAAGGAGCTAATTCTTTCAATACTGGATAATTTGCACAAACCACTACATTTTGATGAAATCTTTTATATTCCTCTTCCATTATCTTATTAACGGTTATAACTCCATCAGTGAAACTAACTAACATATTCTCAAATTTGTTGTATAAGTAAAAAGCAATGCTTCTACAGTTTTTCATTCTTCCGGCAAAATCCAGCGCAAAGAATTCATGACAATCATAAAAAAGATTGGTTTTTCTTAATAGTTTCATCAATATGCCTGGCAACAGAGTCAATGGTTCAACGCAAATGATGTGATCAGGTTTATAACGATAAGCGTTAAGAAATAGATTTAATAACATGAATCTGTTTTTAGGTATAATTTCAATTTCAGGGTTATTAAAATCATCCTCACCCGAAGGTGAAAGAATTTTTAACTTATAGTTTTTACTTAAGCTCAAAGCAATTTTATAGTATACCCTAACATCTTTACTTCTATGAGACTTTGTCAGTATTAGAATTTTCTTCATGTCTGTTTTGAATCTCCAGTTTTATAATCGCATTACTATTTTTTTTAATTTTTCTGAAGGATATAACATTCTGCTTAAAAATTGCATCAATGCCTTCAACTTCAGTTATCACAGCCTTTCCCAGGACTGAAACCGTGAAATTTTCCATATCATGTGGGAAGTGAATATTTATCTGATTACTGAACTCTTCAAATTTTACACTCTCTCTATTCTCCCACCATTCAGCAACATCTCTGAGTCTTGCGGTAAAAACTTTTTTTCTGACAGCAGTATCTAGGAAAAAATCAAATAGTTGCACCAGATAAGGAATGTCAAAGAAGCTTTTTACGGATAAGTTTATAACCAGAAGACATGAGTTCTTTTCGGTTACATCCAGCAGATTTTTCAAAATATATTTTGCTTTCTCGATAGAGACGGTATTTCCTTTGTTCTTTATAAGACATTCATCATTGAATCCAACGGGGATTTCCCAAAAATTGTGTTCATTTCCAATTTCGCTTTCACGTCTGAATATTTTGTATGGCAAGGCGATTCCATTTTTGAAACCAGGAGTTTCGAGAAGGCTTTTACTGGAATCGTAAAGCATTTCTAATTGTGAGTGTTGTTCTGGTGTAGAATTATAATCATATCTGTATAAAGATTGTCTGATTCCGTATATTTTTTCACCATCGATGTTTTGTAATTCTTTTATTTGTTCTGCTAAGATAAAGTCTTTATGAGAATTATATGAACCAAGCAGGGAAATTTCACATTTCTCAGTTTTCAGATCTCTTAATTCCATTAGTAAGTCGTTATCGGTGATATCATAGTCGATGTCTTTTTTCTTGTTTTCCGGTTTAACTCCACAAAAAAAAGTAGAGGCAATCTTGTGCTTCTTCTCAATTTCTCTTATTGTGTAGAAATTCCAATATGGTTCAATATTGGTGAAGATGTACTTGATCTTAGAGAAAACTATATAGAAGTATTGTTTCCATTGTAGAGTAAAAAAAAGTTTCATTTCCAGAAAAAGAGAGCCAAAGAAGGTTTTGACATCCCATTTGATCAATCTGTCGATGTTATGGCTGATTGCCAAAGCGAAATCCTCTTTATTTGGCCACATCTCTTTCTTTAGAACAAATCCATCATTTGATATTAATGATTCCTGTAAAAAATCTTCTATCATTTTTAGCATGAAATTTATGTATGGGAACTCAAAATAATCAGATAAGTGGGAGTAATTATCAGGGAGTCGTAGATGATTATCCAGAGTGTTTTTATCAGTCTTACTAAATTCAGTTTCATTTAAAGCAAAGAAAATGTTCCCGATAATATCGAAATGGAATTTTCCTAGAAAAACCTCATCAGCCTTACAGACAGAAGCTATATCTTTGAGATTTCTTTTCGAGATGATAGCAAATTCACGTCGAAGCTTTATTTTTCTAATCAGAGAAGAGATGTTGCTGTGTGAGTACTTTTCGGTATTGTAAAAATCTGAATCAGCAGGGACATAAAAGATGTTTCGTTTCTCTCTCAAAGTCAATAAATCATGTTCAGTAGGTTCAAGATTGCTGTAAATGAACAGTACATCATTCTTCCTGATTTGTCTGTAATCCTTTACAAATCGATAATTTAACCCTATTGATTTAAAAATAAAACTAAATGTATATTCAATTTCCTTTTGAAATATCTGCAAATTTTTATCCATCAGAATAGAAATCATATATCCTCACTACCTTGTTCTGAATTTTTTCAGGAGATTGAGAGTTTTGGATGGACAACTGCTGAAATGATAATATGTTTCCAATTTAGTAGCGAATCTGCTTTTAAAATCCGCAATGGAAGGAATGTTGGCTCCACACAAATCATAGAATCTATATCCTTTTTCTCTAATGTTTTTAATAATCATTATCATCAAGAGCGAATTGACTCCTGTTGACATCTTGTTACGTAAAGTAAGATTCACGAGTGCATAACTGATTAAGTTGTGATCATCCCTCAAAAGTATCGAGGATGAAATCACATTTTCTTCATCGTAAACAGAATACTGGTATATCAAATTTGCTTCAGCCAGCTTGTCTAGAAAAGAATAAAATTCTGCATTGTAATTAAGTGTTTTTCCATAATCGTTTGCCAGAGTCTTTATTGCGCCAACATCTATTTCTTCTTTGACTTTAAAATCTGTTTTCAATGATTTTCTCAATTTATTCATTTCACTTCTGTCTATTCTGTTCTCTTGGAAAGAAGACAGATCAAGAGAATATGTGTAAGCTGGTTTAACAGAGAAGCCTTTCCAGATAAAAGCTCTCATGTCAGTTTCAAAAGTATCGAAATTTCCTTGAACAAAATCAAAGTTTTCATTCAGGTATCTGGAGATAATTTCGTGTATCCATTTTTTGTAGGATGGATTCTTTATAAGCAAATCTTTGCCTGAATCGGTATAGAATATTTTTAGATAATATGCAAAAGGTGGTTTAGTGGAAATAATCCAAAATAAATTTCTCTTGAAGAAAACTGGAAATACAGCAATCAAATTGTTTTTTTTTGTGATATTCAAAAACTTAAGTTTATATCCATTACATTCAGCTAAGATGTTCATATAAAGACAAAAAACATCAAATCCGGGCATGGAAGTGTCTGCTGCTTCATTCTCTACTAGAGTAAAATCTAAAGGATTATTCATTAATGGCTAATTGTTAACTTCACCGATGTCATTCTCATACAGATGAAGTTTGTTTCTCAATGTTCTGGAAGTTACGCCTAAGATTCTGGCTGCTTCATTTTTATTGTTGTCGGTTTTATCAAGGGCACGATAAATCAATATTTTCTCAACCTCCGCTAATGTCATATCATCAAATTCTACTTGTTGAGTTATTGAAGGGATGGCTTTCTTTTCTCCGGAATCTGAATGAATTTTCTGGGAGATAAAGGTAAATGCATCCGTAGATATCATCTCAGAAGGGGTCGTAATTATTGCTCTTTCAATTGCGTTTTGTAATTCACGAATATTGCCTGGCCAATCATAATTTAAAAGAAGCTCCATGACGTCTGAAGAGATATTTTTTTTCCTTACTCCCAAGTCAAAACTGAGTTTTTTTAGAAAACTATCGACTAGTGAAGGGATATCATCTTTTCGTATTCTAAGAGGTGGGAGATTAATTGGGACAATATTCAATCTGAAAAATAGGTCTTCTCTGAATCTTCCATTTTTTACCTCTTCCGCCAAATCACGATTAGAAGTAGCAATAATTCGGGTGTTAATTTTGATCGGCTGTTCACTGCCTATTCGGTTGATTTCTTTTTCCTGGATAACTCTCAGAAGTTTGGCTTGTAAATCAAGATTCATTTCGCTTATTTCATCCAGTAGAATTGAACCACCATCAGCCATCTCAAATTTACCCCTTGTTCTTTTGATAGCTCCGGTAAATGAACCTTTTTCGAATCCGAAAAGCTCGCTTTCAATCAATGATTCAGGTAATGCTGCGCAGTTAATTTTTACGAAGTTGTTGTCGCTTCTGGGACTGAGAGTGTGTATAGCTTCTGCTACCAATTCTTTACCTGTTCCGCTCTCGCCTGTAATCAAAACGGTAGCATTTGTTGGGGCAACCATTTTTACAATATCCATTATATCTTTGATCTTGGGACTCTTTCCAATTATTTTTGGGAATACTGTTTTATCGGTTAAGGCTTTTTGAAGTTTTTGATTTTCTTCAATCAGCTCCCTACGTTCTGTAATGTGTCTGAGGATCAGTTCGATTTCATCAATTGACACAGGTTTGGTAATATATTCATAAGCTCCATAAGCCATTGCTTTCTGAGCACTTTCGCCGCCGCCAAAAGCCGTGATCAAAACACAGTCTGTCTCCGGTGAAATTTCAGATGCTGTTTTTATAACATCCAGTCCCGACTTATTAGGCATTTTTAGGTCAGTGAAAATGACTTCGTAAGAATTTTGTTTAATCTTAGCTATGGCTTCTTCACCATTACAGGCAAGATCTACCGAATACTTAGAAAATTCTTTCGAGCTTTCTATGAAACTCTTGATAAAATCTCTGATTAATTTTTCATCGTCAACTATCAAAATTTTTTTTCCCATGATTATTCCTTTCAATTCTCAACATATTTTTCATATAGAGGCAGATTGATCGAAAAAGTAGTTCCTTCTCCAGGTTGGGAAGTAACAAAAATATCTCCTTTATGGAGCTGGATAATCTTCTTGCAAATTGCTAATCCCAAACCATTTCCATCATCTTTTGTTGTGAAGAAAGGACTGAATAGCTTATTCTGAGTTGAGTCATCCATTCCACAACCATTATCCGAAATTTGTATTTCTACGAAACTGAACATTCTGGTGAGTTCATCTTTTTCATCTTCATCTAAAATGTCACTCATCTGAAGTGGAACTGAAATGGTAGTTGTTATTTTGATAATACCATTTTCAGGATCAACAGCCTCAGATGCATTTTTTAGTAGATTTATCAAAACCTGCTGGAACATTTGTACATCTAGATAGATTTCCGAATCTTCCGAATCAAAATCAGTAATAATTTCAATGTTTTTCTTTTCATTTTTTAAACTAAAACTGAAGAAATCAATAATTTCACTGATAGTATCATTAATGTTTACTCTATTTGGCTTGATTTGTTGAGGCTTTGTGAAAGTGAGTAAATTTGAAACTATGTTGTTTAGTCTTGATACACCTTCAATAATTGGCTTTACAAATTGCTTTTTAGGATCATCCGGCTCCAGTTGTCTGTCTAATAAACCGGCAAAACCGCCAATTCCACTGAGAGGATTTCTGATTTCGTGGGCTACATTTGCTGCCATTTCTCCGAGTGCTGCCAGAGTTTCAATATGTGTAATTTTTTCCTGAAGTTTCTTGAGCTGAGAGATG
>JAQVBK010000315.1 GCA_028690365.1 Candidatus Cloacimonadota bacterium | reverse complement strand
CCGGAAGAGACACTTACAGAAACAATAATGGAAAAGATTAACTAAAAAACAATCTTGACCGCAAAGCTGAATTAGAAGAAGTGACATAATAAAAAAATGTAAAATGTAAAATGTAAAATGTAAAATGGAAAATGGAAAATGGAAAATTTGAAATGTAAGAAGTGATCCGACTTCGCCGGAGTAAGCAAAGTGAAAAGATGTGAAGTGTAAAGAGTGATGAGAAAATAGTAGGTCAATCTTCCAGATTGATCAGGCTGAATCCGGGAGAATTCAGCTCCAAGTGAAATTTAATTGCATGCTTCTCATCTCCTTTGCGAAACTCTGCGCACTCTGCGGTGGAAAAGAAATTGACCACAGAGAGCACAGGGAACACAGAGAAAGGCACGAGAATATAGAATGAGAAAAATAAATGTTCTATTGTCTTTTTTCTGTTCTGCGAAACTCTGCAGTTGATAATAAAAAAATAAGGATTTAAATGTCTAAATTAACTGAATTTTCAATAAACCGACCGGTAACAATTAGTATGATATTTGCAATTATTGCAATTTCATCGGTTATTGTACTTACTCAACTACCAGTATCTTACCTGCCCAATGTTGATTTCCCCAGACTCAATGTTGTAACATCATGGACTGGGGCTACACCGGAGGAAGTGGAAAAGTACATTACTTCTGTAATCGAAGAAACCGGTTCTCTGGTAAGGGGAGTAACTAAAGTAAGTTCTAATTCATCAACCGGATATTCATCTGTACAATTTGATTTTAACAATGACATAGACATCGAGTTTGCTCGTTTTGAACTGAATGAAAAACTACAGATTATAGCTGATAAATTACCACAGAATGTTAAACCATTTATTCAGGCATATACTCCAAGGCAGTTAGGTACAACCGGTTTTCTCGAATATGGTGTTTCGGGACCATATGAGACACGTGAACTAAAAGAGATTGTGGAGAAAGCTTTTCTCTTTAAAATATCTTCTTTTGCCGGAGTATCTGATGTTACAGTATCTGGAGCTAGAGAAAGAGAAGTAGTTATCGAAATAAACGAATCTGAAATGAATCAAGTTAGTTTTCAGAAAATAAGACAAGCGCTACTCATTTATGGTAATAAAAATTCTGTTTCTAATCTTGTTTCTAACGGAAGGCGACTTTCTCTTCAATTGGATGACAGGTTCAATTTATTGGAAGAGATAGGTAGAATTGAGATAATTAGAGACAGGGGTGATAAGGTAAGATTAAAGGATGTAGCCACTATAGAATACGGCTTAGCCGATGCAGTAATGTTGAGACGTTACAATGGAGAGCCACAGATTGTATTAGAAATATCAAAAGACAATCGGGCGAACGCTATTCGTCTTTCTGCAAAGATCAAGAAAATTATTGAAGAGCAAAAGACGCTGTTGCCTGAAAACACGACCCTGGTAAAAATGGATGATGAAGCTGAAACAATCACTAAAGATCTGGTGGTTTTATATAAGAGAGGTTTCTATTCACTATTGATAATCTTTACTGTACTCATAATCTTCCTCAGACATGTAAAATCCACAATATTGGTTATTTCCAGTATTTTTCTATCAACATCGCTTACATTTCTATTTATGAATTTTTTGGGGATCGGGCTTAATTTGTTGTCGCTGGCAGGTTTATCGCTTGGCTTTGGAATGATAGTGGATAATTCAATAGTTATTTACGAAAACATTTTTCGTAATCAGAATAGGGGATTGTCATCAAAAGAAGCTGCCCGAACTGGAGTAAGAGAAGTTTCGTTGCCAATAATTGCATCTACTATGACTACAATGATTGTATTTGCTCCTTTTTTATTTATGCAGGGAGATTTCAAGGCTATGTATCTTCCTTTTGTAAATGCAATAGTTTTGTCGCTGTTCAGCTCTTTGATAATATCCTTTACATTTATTCCCTATGCAAGTACTCATCTATTGTCATATCTTTCGGTAAGAAATATTTCTGATGAAGAGTTTAATTTCAATCCTGATTTGAACCTATTTCAAAAAATTCTGAAATTTCTGATCAGGTTCAGATTATTATGGATATCAATTATTACTATTTTCCTAGGTTTTACAATATGGCTCTTTGTAACAAAGGTTGATAAGGGAGATATCTGGAGTTTTCCTAAGGATGATTTCTTACAAATAAGAATTTCGTTGCCTTCCGGATCAAATATAGATCAGACTAACTTTATAGTTGAAAAGTTTGATAAAATTTTGAAGGAAGAAAATGTAGGATTTTGGAAGACTTCCGTTTATAGAAGATACGGATACATTCGGGTAGATTTTGATGAAGAAACCAAGAAAACTGCCTATCCGCTAATTTTAAGAGAAAAGCTCAAAGCTTATGCGATCAATTATGGCAATACAAATATTTATATTTCTGGTTTTGGTCCATCATTTGGTGGAGGTGGTTCATCAATTGCTAATTTCAGAATTCAATTCAAAGGTTACAACTATCAGGAATTAAAAGATTTAGCCAACAAACTGAAAATATTTATGGAACGTCTTTCCAAAAGAGTTCAGAACATCAATGTGAATGCTGCCAGTTGGTGGAATAACGAAATTCTATATGAAATTGAAGTGGGTTTCGATAGACAGAAAATGGCGAAATTTCAAATTGATATCAGCACGATAGTTTGGCAGTTGTACATGTTTATAAACAATAAAGAAGGTAAAGTAACCAAAAATATTGGTTATGATGAAATGACTTTTCTAATAAAAGAGAAGGATGAGGATTTTGATATTGATGCACTAAGGGATTTTACTTGTGTAAACAGTATGGGACAAAGGATTAGTCTGAGTGATTTTGCAGACATTAGGAAAGTGGAAGTAATGAATGAGATTAACAGGGTTGACGGAATGTACGAAAGACTGATTACATTCGATTTTAGAGGTTCTTATAAAAAGGGTAAGGAATTTGTAGAAGACTTGAAATTAGCATTCCCGCTTCCAATGGGATATTTAATTGAAGACGATGATAATTATTATGGAGTAGAAGTTGATGAAAACAGCAACTTGATTTGGATGTTGTTAGCATCAATTGTGTTGGTTTATATGTCGCTATCTGCTTTATTTGAGTCGCTTCGCTCGCCCTTCGTTATCATTCTTACGTTACCTCTGGCTTTTATTGGAGTTGCTTTAATTTTCTACTTCTTTGATGAAACTTTTAATGCGTATGCAAGAATGGGATTAATTCTATTATCCGGAATAGTGGTTAATAATTCAATTATTTTAGTTTATCGGATTCTACAGTTAAGGCAACACGGAATTAGTAGAGACAATGCTGTTTTGCAGGCGGCGAGAGATCGCGCCAGACCAATATTAATGACTTCTCTGACAACAATTGCCGGGTTAATACCAATGTTGCTTAGATCGGAAGTGGAAAAAGGAGATTTTTGGAGAATGCTTGCTTTTTCCACTATAGGAGGTTTGGCTGCTTCTACGGTCTTTACGATATTGGTAACTCCGATTCTATATAGAATATTTTCCGGAAAAGATTAGATTTCGAGGGCAACTATCGTGGTTTGCTGAAGATTGGGGATAATATAAGATAATAAAAA
>JAQVBK010000046.1 GCA_028690365.1 Candidatus Cloacimonadota bacterium | reverse complement strand
GTAGGAATATGAGACATTTCTGCGGTCTTTCGTTATTGATTATTATGATGATATTTTTTGGCTGTAGCAGTTCCGAAAACATTGCCGGTAACAATAACGGGAATAATGATTCAGGTAATCTGGTCTCTAATGGGGATTTTTCGCTGGGTTTAACTGGATGGCAATCAAGTGAACGGGCTCTCGACTTGACTTCTGATGAAAGGTTGATAGTTTTCTCTAATTCATGTACCGATTATGTTTACGCTTATCAGAATGTTGAGTGCGAACCCGGTAAGAAGTACAGAATCAGTTGTGATATGGAAAACGATCCTACATCTTTGGAGGTAGGAATTCATGCTGTTTATGGAAACAATTCAACCGAAAACAATGTGGGAATAAATATCTATTCTGAAGGTGAGCAATCAATCTCTTTTGAATATACTGCTTTGGCAGATTCATTGATTCAGCAAAGTTCATTTAAACTGGAATTGAGGGTCTACAAAAGAGTCGGAAGTTATTTTTGTCAGGGATATTTTAATAATGTTGAGGTGAAACCAAAGTAGTCTGATGTCTTCGAAAAATGGGGGATAACGGTTTAGGTTATCTTCATCTAGATTTGAGAGAAGATTGAGAATAAAAAACAGATACATCAAAACAAAAATAAGGGCTAATATGAATGAATCAAATACAAGATCGAAGTTAATTGATCCAAAATTAGATGGAGCAGGCTGGAAACCTGAATATGTTTTCAGAGAACATTATTTTACAGATGGAAGAAAACTTACAGGAAACAAAAGAGGGAAACGCTGTTTTGCCGACTATATTCTCAGACTCAATAATATAAATTTGGCAATTATAGAAGCAAAAGCAGAAACTAAAGAACCTACAGCCGGTCTGCAACAAGTCATCCAATATGGCAAAATGCTTAATGTTCGATTTTTATATTCAACCAATGGTCACAAAATTTATGAATATGATTTAAATAATTCAATCGGTAATTTCATAAATTCATTCCCCACACCTGATGAGCTTTATAACAAAACCTTTAACAAAAATAATACTTTAGATGGATTACTCTCACAACCTTTCCATTTTCAAGGAAATATGCGTCCACGCTATTATCAGGAAAATGCAGTCAATGAAGTGATGAAGGCAATTTCGGATAATCAGAAAAGAATTCTTTTAACTCTGGCAACAGGAACCGGAAAAACATACATTGCATTTCAAATTGCTTATAAACTACTAAATGCTAAATGGAACTTGGACAAACTTGATAGAAGACCAAGAATTCTTTTTTTAGCCGATAGAAACATTCTGGCTGACCAAGCAATGAACACATTTAATCCAATCGAAAAAGATATAATCAAAATTGATGGTGATGAAATTCGACGCAGAAATGGGATTGTTCCAACAAATGCTTTTGTCTTCTTTGCTATCTATCAGGCAATCAGTGAAAAAGAAAACATTGGTGGTTATTACAAAAAGTATCCGTCTGATTTCTTTGATTTAATCATAATTGATGAGTGCCATCGTGGCAGTGCACATGAAGAAGGAAGTTGGAGAGCTATTTTAGATTATTTCTCTGATGCCGTACATTTGGGTTTAACGGCAACTCCCAAAAGAAATGATAATGTCGATACTTACAATTATTTTGGGAAACCGGTTTATACTTATTCTCTCAAAAACGGGATTAATGACGGATTCCTTTCTCCATTCAAAGTAAAGAGAATTAAAACAAATATTGATGAGTATATTTTTACTTCTGAAGACACTATTTTATCCGGTGAAGTCTCCGAAAAGATGTATAAAATTAACGACTTCAATAAAAAAGTTATTCTTCCCGATAGAATTAATCTTATTGCAAAAACCATTATCGAACAAATCAATGAATTTGATAAAACTATCGTTTTCTGTGTTGATCAACCGCATGCTCTAAATATTCGAGATGCAATTAATAAACACAAAAAAATAAATGACCCGGATTATTGTGTTCGTGTTACCAGTGATGAAAAAGAGATTGGCAGAAAATATTTGGAGAATTTCCAGGATAATGACAAAGATATTCCTGTAGTTTTGACTTCTTCTCAAATGCTGACAACCGGTGTGGATGCCAGAAATGTAAGAAACATCATCTTGGTTCGTTCAATCGGTTCAATTGTTGAATTCAAGCAAATTGTCGGTCGAGGAACTCGTTTGTTTGAAGGAAAAGATTTCTTCACAATTGTTGATTTTACCGGTGCCAGTGAATTTTTCTATGATGATCAATGGGATGGATTACCAATCGATATTGATGTAACAACAGTGAAAAATAATGAACCTTCACTCGATGAAATTAAAGAACCTAAAGATGATTATGACGTAAAAAATGAAGAAAAAAATACATCTGAGAATCAGGATTTTAATAATGATTTAGATTTCGAAAAAGAAACCAAAGCTCAAAGAAAAGGAAAATTGGTTATCAAACTTTCTAACAACAGAGAATTAAAAGTCATTGATATCGAAACCCGTTTCATTGACGAAAACGGAACACCTCTTTCTTCTAAAGAATTTATTGAAAAATTGATTTTGACCTTACCTCATTATTATCAAGATTCCAAACAACTTATTGAATTATGGTCTAATCCCGAGAGCAGAGAAAATTTTCTGAAAGAATTATCTCAAAACGGTTTTGACAAAGATCAACTGGAAACATTATCTGAAATGTTCCAAGCTAAAGACTCTGATTTGTTCGATGTTCTAAATCATATTTCATTTGAAAAAGAGATTTTAAAAAGAAAGGAACGAGTAAGATTTACTAAATTAAAAAACGATTTCTTCTCTCAATACAAATCTCAGAAAGAAAAAGACTTTCTTCATTTTATCCTTAATCGGTATGAAATTGATGGAATTGAAGAATTGAAAAGAGACAATCTCGGGAATCTTATAAAACTTAATAATCTCGGAACAGTTAAAGATGCTTCTAAAATCTTCGGTTCTTCGCAAAACTTGATTCAGGCATATTATGGTGTTCAAAAGGAGTTGTATGTCCAATAATTTAAGTTTGAATTATAATAGAAATAAACTATTAAATTCTGAATATAGTATAAATTTTAATTCCAATATTCTTACTCTAATTGGTGAAAATGGTTGCGGAAAATCTGCTATCTTAGAAAAAATTTTTGAGGATGGTATTGAAAATATTGAGGGGAAAAATACTGTTGTTTGTTATACTTCAGGCAAGAATGAATCATTTTCAACAGCCTTCAAACAATACATTAACAATATTAATAATATTTTTACTAAAAATTATGAAGAAAATTTACTTCTTAATTCTGTTAACCGTTTTTATTTTACTGAATCGTGGATAAGAGTTTTAGTATTTTTTGCAACTTCATTAAAAAATGGGAAAACTCGTCAATATCTTGAAGGTTCAAACACAATTACTGATCGTACAAATCTAAAATTAAATCTCTCTTTTGAAATACCCAAAAGCTATACTAGAATTATCGAGGAAGCTTTAAAAATTGAAGAAACTGAACCACGTCACCAAAGTCTAAGAAAATCATTTTATCATCGAATAATTACAAGACTTGCTGAAACTAAAATTGATCAAAATTATGAGGAAACAATTTCTTATAAAAAACAAAAAATTCAGTTAAACTCTTTTGAAGTCGGTGAATTATTTGGTCTTGATGTTAAAGAGATTTTTACATTTCTTAGTGTAGCTTCAATAGATAACAGATTCTTAACATTCAATGATAGTATTTTAAAATTCGATAATGGTCTGGAATTATCAGATTTAAGTGATGGAGAATATCAATTTTTAGTTATCTTTAGCATAATCGACCTTTTTGATGCAGAAGAAACTTTATTGCTATTAGATGAAATAGATTCGCATTTGCACTTTGACAATATTAAAAGACTTTGGAAAGAATTAAAGTCTTTTAACGGTCACATTGCTACGACAACTCATATTGCTGATTCAATATTATGTAATGATATTAAGAATCTGAAACCAGTAAAATATGGAAAAGTAGAAAATGAAATTGTAGTTGATTATTTACTAAAAAGATTGAATACATTAACTGAAAGCAAAGAATACGAGTTCAAAGTTGCGGCACAAGCTGAATATCTTGCTCTTGTTGAAAATAAAAATGATTGGATTAGATTCAGGGAATTGGTTAAAATAAAAGTACCAGACTTTAATGAAGAAATTTTCAAAAAGATTCATTATATTGAATGTTCTTCGGGATACTCAACTCACAATCAAGAATTCGCAGATAGTAAGAAACAATGGATTGCAAAATTTAAAGAAGTTAATAGAAACACATGTAAAACAAAAGTCATTTTTTTTATTTGTGATCGTGATAATCTTCCTTTAGAAAGCTTCAATCAAGACGGTGTTTCTATCGCTTCCGAAAATAACATTGTTTTTAAAAATCAAAAAAAATGTGATGTGTTAGCTTGGAAAAGAAAAGAGATAGAAAATTATTATTTATCCTATACTCTTCTTTCAAGCCACAATTTGATTGATGAAGTAAATGAAATGCTTCCACAAAGAAATCATATTAGAGAAAATGACCTTATGGATATTGAGCCAATTAGAACATTAGAAATAAAAGATATAATTAAAACTCTTTTTTGCTTAGATCAAGGGATTGATGAAGAGAAGATGATACAAATAACAAAAGATATTCCAGCTTCTGAAATATCAGAAGATATTGAAAAAATGTATAATTATATAAAAAATAAACTCCAAAGGACACCATAAATGCAACAGAAAATAGACAGACTTACAGATATTCTTCGTCGTGATGACGGCATAAGCGGAGCAATGAGTTATACAGAACAAATCAGCTGGATTTTGTTCTTGAAATACTTAAACGATTATGAAGAAGAAAAAGCAAGTGAAGCATTAATCAACGGCACAAGTTATTCCTATATTCTTGATGAAGAACACCGCTGGAACAAATGGGCTTGCCCAAAAGATGAGAATGGAAAAACAAATCTTAAATTGGTAAAATCAGGAGAAGACCTGACAAAATATGTTAATGAAGAACTTTTCCCATATCTAAAAGAGTTCAAATCAATGACAATTGACCCTGAATCGGTAAAATATAAAATCGGTGAAATTTTTGAATTTCTTAACAACAAAATCGCCAATGGTCACACACTTCGAGAAGCTCTCGATATTATTGATGAGCTGAACTTCCAAAGCAAAGATGACCTTTTTGAGCTTTCTCTTGTTTATGAAAAACTCTTGCAGATGATGGGACGAGATGCCGGAAATGCCGGTGAATTTTATACTCCGCGAGCTTTGATAAAAGCGATTGCAAAAGCAATAAATCCCAAAGTAGGAAAAACAGTTTACGACCCGGCTGCCGGAAGTTGCGGCTTCTTGATTCAGGCTTACGAACTGATGAAAGAACAAAAAAACTTATCCTCCGAAGATTGGAATTTTCTTCATAATAATACATTTTATGGAATTGAAAAAACTCCGCTTGGTTTTGTGATGGGCGTTATGAATATGATTCTGCACGGAATCGAAAGTCCAAACATTCAAAAAAGAAATACTCTTACAATTGATATTCGCCAAATTCAGGAAAAAGACCGATATGATTATATTTTGGCAAATCCTCCTTTTGGAGGAAAAGAACACGCTCAAGTTCAACAAAACTTTCCGGTTCAAAGCAATGCTACAGAACTTCTTTTTATGCAACATTTTATGAAAAATCTCAAACTGGGTGGAAAAGCCGGAATTGTCGTTCCCGAAGGAATTCTTTTTAACACAAACAACGCTTTTCAGGAAGTGAAAAAACAGCTCTTGGAAAACTTCAATCTTCATACAATCGTCAGTTTGCCTGCCGGGGTTTTTCTTCCTTATTCTGGTGTAAAAACAAATGTGATCTTTTTTGACAGGACAGGTTCAACTCAGGATATTTGGTTCTATGAAGTAAATCCTTCTTACAAACTTACAAAAAATAAACCAATCATTGATGAACATTTTGAAGATTTCTTAAACTTATTTGAAGAACGAAAAGAAAGTGAAAATTCCTGGATTGTGAAAGCTAATGATATTCTAGATTATGATTTATCGGCAAAAAATCCCAACAACAAAACCGAAATTGATCATCTTCCACCAAGCAAGATTCTTATCCAAATTAGAAATAATGAAGAATCTGTTTCAAAACTTTTAGATGAAATTGAAGAAATTCTTAATCAACAGGATTAATTATGAGTGAATTATTAAATCAAAATCTGTTCAGCGATATTAAAGAATTGATTAACGCTTCCAGAAATAAAATTGTCCAAACTGTTAACACAACAATGGTTTATACTTATTTTGAAATCGGCAGATTGATTGTGGAAGATATACAAAAAGGTGAAGACAGAGCTTCTTACGGAAAACAGGTTTTAAAATTACTTTCAGAGGAATTGGTAAGAGAGTTTGGAAATGGTTTTTCTGAGCGTAACCTGTTAAGAATGAAGAACTTTTATCAAGAGTATTCAATTTCGCCAACACTGTCGTCGGAATTCAAAACACTAAATTCCTCAATCCATTCGAGGATTTCTGAAAATCAAAAATCGCAGACACTGTCTGCTAAATTCATTTTGAGTTGGTCGCACTATGTTTTTCTGATGAGAATTGATAATCCTGATGAAAGACGATTTTATGAAATTGAAGCATTTGAAAATAATTGGAGTCTGCGAGAACTTAAAAGACAGTTTGATTCTTCTTTATACGAAAGATTAGCTTTGAGTCGAGATAAAGAAAGCATAAAAAAACTATCTGAAAATGGACAATTGATTGAAAATCCTAAAGACATAATCAAAGATCCTTACATATTGGAGTTTCTTGGTTTACCCGAAAATGAGAGATATTCCGAAGGCGATTTGGAAAATAGAATCATCAGCAAATTAGAACATTTCCTTTTGGAACTTGGAAAAGGGTTCACTTTTGTTGCCAGACAAAAAAGGATAACCTACAATGAAAAACACTTCTTTATCGATCTGGTTTTCTATAACAGACTCCTAAAAGCATTTGTGATTATTGATTTGAAAATTGGGGAGATAAAACATCAGGATTTGGGACAGATGCAGATGTATGTGAATTATTACGACCGAGAAGTAAAGCTCGATGATGAAAATAAAACCATCGGAATAATTATCTGCAAACAAAAAGATAATGCTTTGGTTGAAATGACTCTGCCGGAAGATAATAAACAAATTTTTGCGAGTAAATATGATTTGTTTCTTCCTGATAAACAGGAATTGAAAAAATTGATTGAGGAAACTGAATGAGAAAGCTCTCAACATTGTTTAGATAAATTTCCTTAATAACTTTGGAGGAACTATGTTAAAAAAAGTGCTGATTAGTAAAGTTGCAACTTTTGATGAAACAGGAATTTCAATTGAAAATCTAAATAAAGTTAATTTCATTTATGGAACAAACGGAACAGGAAAATCAACAATCTCCCATTTCTTCAATGATATTTCAGGTAGAGACTACTCATCTTGTGAGAAAAAATGGAACAATGATATTGAGCTCAAATCGCTTGTGTATAACAAAAAATTCAGAGAAGAAAATTTTGGAAAGGGAAAAATCAACGGTGTTTTTACCTTAGGAAAAGCAACGAGAGAAGAAAAAGGAATGATTGAGCAAAAACGCAATGATGCTATAGAAGCAAAAGAATTATATGTTTCAAAAAAGGAAACTTATGATAAACAAGTGATTGAAAAAGAAAAAAAAATAGAATATTTCACAGAAGAAATATCTTGGAAGAAAATATTTAAAAAATATGAACCACATTTTAAAGAAGCTTTCAAAGGTTCTCAACACAAAATTACTTTTAGAAATAAACTACTTTCAGAATTTGAATCAAGCAAAGTAGCAATCAGAACAATTGAAGAATTGCAGGAAGAAGCCAAAACGATTTTCGGTAAAAGACCAGAATCAATTTCACCAATACAAGAAATTGAATTTTTACAAAACAATGTTATTGAGGCTGACGCAATTTGGGAAACCAAAATTATTGGGAAAACCGATGTTGATATAGCAAAATTAATTCAATATCTTAACATCAATGACTGGGTTAGTGAAGGGAAAAAATATATCCAAGTCGATTCTGATACTTGTCCTTTCTGCCAACAAAAAACGATTACAGCAGATTTTAGAAAACAGCTTAATGATTATTTTGACCAATCATTTGTTGAATCTACTAAGAAAGTAAAAGCTTTGCAAGATGAATACATCAGCCGTGCTACAACTTTTGTAAATCAATTAAATGAAATTGAGCGTTCCGAGAAAGCTAATGAAAATTCCAAGCTTGAAATAGAAAAATTTTCAGCAAACTTAAAAACATTGATAAGCCAACTTTCAGAAAACAGAGAACATCTCAAAAGTAAAATAAAAGAACCTAGTAGAAGTATTACTCTTATTTCCACAAAAGAACAATTGGAAATTCTTCTCCAACTAATCCAAGATGCAAATGCAAAAATCAAAACTCACAATGACATCGTAATTAATTACAATACAAAACGAACTGCATTGATTTCCTCAATTTGGAAATACATAATTGAAGAACATAAAACAGAAATACAAGAATTTCTCAAAAACCAAAATGGATTAAAACAAGGTCTTACAAACCTAAAAGAACAATATGAGACTAAACATAATGAATGGAAAACATTGGATAATGAAGCCAAAGAATTGGGAAAAAACCTAACAAGCATTGAACCAACTATAAACGAAATAAATAGAATTTTAAGAACTTATGGATTCTTAAATTTTGAGATTGTACCAGCTACCGAAGATAATTATTATCAAATAAAAAGGGAAGATGGTACTTTAGCAGAATCATCTTTGAGTGAAGGTGAGGTTACATTTATAACATTTCTCTATTTTCTACAATTAGCAAAAGGGGCTATTGATAAAGATAAAATCTCAGAAGAAAGGATTCTGGTAATTGATGACCCTGTTTCAAGTTTGGACAGCAATGTTCTTTTTATCGTTAGCACTTTGATAAAAGAAGTCATCAATAACATTAAAGCTGATAAAGGAATCATCAAGCAACTGATTCTTTTTACCCATAATGTTTATTTTCATAAAGAAGTTTCGTTTATTGATGGAAGGACTGTTGAATGCAAACATACAAACTTTTGGATTCTGAGAAAAAATAACAAAATATCAAAAATTCAACCTTTTGGAAAGACGAATCCGATCAAAACATCTTATAGTTTGCTTTGGGAAGAACTTCGTGAGTGGGAAAATAATTCTTTGGTTTCTATTCAAAATATTATGAGAAGGATTATTGAGAATTACTTCAGAGTTTTGGGTGGTTATAGTAACGACCAATTAATTCAATTCTTTTCTACTCTAGAAGAACAAAATATTTGTCGCTCTTTGCTTTCCTGGATAAATGACGGCTCTCATAGTTTTAACGATGATTTGTATATTGAGCAACAGGATGAAACTATTGAAAAATATATGAATGTCTTTAAGGCTATTTTTGTAGAAACCAAACACGAAGAACATTATAATATGATGATGAATATTGCTAATTCGGATTCAGAAGAATAAATAAGGAGTGCACTCAATGATTCATTCTTACCTGCAAGTCTGGCTTCATATCGTATGGAGAACTCACGACAGCGAAAGGTTACTTTACAACGAGAAAGCTATCCAGATAAGACAGCACATTATTGATTATGCTCAAAAATCCAATATACATATTGAATCAATCAATGTTCAGCCGGAACACATTCATACTTTGATAAATTTTCCATCTGATAAGATGATAAAAGATGTTGTAAAGACCTTGAAGGGTGAATCTTCTCATTATATAAATGCAAATAATCTCTGTCCGAAAGCCTTCTCCTGGGCTCGTGGATATGGTGCGTTTTCTCTTGGACATTCTCAACTGGATACGGTTAAGAATTATATCTCGAATCAATCGGAACATCATAAGAGAAGAAGCTTTACAGAAGAATGGAATATTATTCTGAAGAGATATGGGTTGCAAGATGAAAACCGTTGAAACGGTTCTTATTGGTTCTTGTGGTCATTCATCAATCACCAGACTAAAGTCTGGTGTTAACCTGAATGATCACGAAATCAAAACCTTCGGTATGGTTGTTAGACCTTCAGAATGGTTGACGCTACTGCTTGATAACTCTAAGAATAACACCACAATTCAGTGTGGTGATGGCAAAGTTGAGTACTTCAAAGCAAAAACCGTTAAAACGGTTCTAAGAGGAGTGCAAGTGTTCTCATCATCCACCAGACTGAAGTCTGGTGTTAGACTGATCAAGAACGAACATTACATAATTAAGAATAACACCACACTTCAGTGTGGTGACAAGAAGACACACAACACAAGCAACAATAACCGTTTCAACGGTTTACAATAAAAAGGAAACTATATGAAATATAAATTACCTGATGGCTGGGAATGGAAGAAGTTAGGAGAGCTAGGAATTTTAAAAGGTGGGAATGGTTTTAAAAAGGAATTCCAAAATTATTCTATTTACACAATCCCATTTTATAAAGTATCCGACATGAATATTGCAGGCAATGAGATTTTTATGAGTTATAGTAATAATACTATTAGCCAAGAAATGAAGAAGGAATTAAAAGTTAATTTATTTCCTAAAGGTACAATTATTTTTGCAAAAGTTGGAGCAGCTCTATTACTAAATAGAAGAAGAATAACAACTAAAGAATCTGCAATTGATAATAATATGATGGGTTTTATTCCTAATAATGCTGTAGATTTAGTATTTTCGTTTTATTGGTTAACAAATATAGACTTTGCTAATTTTGTAAATGATGGAGCTATTCCTTCTGTTAATCAAAAAACATTATCATTACTTGATTTCCCACTCCCACCACTTCCAGAGCAAAAACGCATTGTCGCAAAATTAGATGCTATTTTTTCACGGCTCGATAAAGCCATTTCCCAAACTGAAGAAAACCTGCAAAAACTAGATGAACTCTGGCAGTCTGTGCTTGGTGAGGTTTTTGAAGGGAATGAGGAATGGGAAAGAAAAACACTAAATGAATTAATATATGAAAAAAAGATATTAAGTCATTTGGACGGAAACCACGGTAGTTCATATCCTAGGAAGGAAGAATTTGTTGATTTTGGAGTTCCTTATATCGGGGCAAACTCTCTTTCTGCAGGAAAAGTCGATTTCAGTAATGTAAAATTTTTACCAGAAAAAAGGGCATCAAAGTTTAAAAAAGGTGTTGCAAAATCTGGCGATGTTCTATTTGCTCACAATGCTACTGTTGGTCCTGTTGCGATTTTACAAACAAATCTTAAATATGTAATATTAAGCACATCAGTTACATATTACAGATGCAATGAGAATTTCATAAAACCTTTGTATCTATATTTTTATATGAAATCGACATATTTCATTCATCAATATCAACAGGTTATGAAGCAAGCAACTAGGAATCAGGTTCCTATAACTAAACAAAGAACTTTTAAGTTCTTACTCCCAACACTCCCCAAACAGCAAGAAATCGTCGTCTATTTAGATTCAATGTCAGCCAAAATAGAGAAATCAAAAGAGGAGACGAAGCGGAAAATCGAGAGTTTGAAAGCTTTGAAAGCATCGGTTTTGGATAGAGCATTTCGGGGGGAGATATGATTGAAAATTATGTAAACGGAAAAGCCAAAGAGATAGCATTAATAAATCTTCAGAACTATGCAAAACATCTTGATGGAGCAAAAGTATCTCACGGAAGTTTTATGGATTTTCAATATAACTCATTGAAACATAACCCAAAAGATATTCCTGCTTTTGAAATGTTTATCCCGGCTTGGGCAGGTGAACTCACAAAATTTGGTCATGGAATCGATAAATATTTTGATGATATCTTGTCTGATGCTGTAAAATGCAATGATAAAATTTATTCGTTCACCTCGGCTAAAAAGCTAAAAAGTTTATTAATCTTATTAATTGAGAAAAGAAAATTTATAAAGGGTTTTGAACGTGAATGTGAAAGTTTTGATTTGTTCACTACTTTTGGGAATCCATATGATTTGGGATATTTTGATTCAGTAAATAATGCTAAAAGTGATATATGGAATACATATAATGATGCGTTTACTATAATAAATCTTAAACTTAAAAATATTTCAAGCTCAAGGATTACTTTTTCTAATATTTCACTTTCAATTGTTGCTCTTATAGTTGCGATTTTATCATTGCTAAACTCGTAGAATGGTAGAAAAAATATTTGCCAAACTGAAAAATGCGAGAACGATTGAGTGGCTTATGAAAGCAATAAATAACATCGATGATTTTCAATAATTTAACTCAGCGAAATTTTAATCAATAAATAAAAAGCACCTCCACTTTGAAGTGTGGCAGGTGCCATAATTTATTCCTCAATATATCTCAAAAATCTATTTTTCTGTGAGAATCCTCATTGTATCCATTGCAATCATCAATTCTTCATCAGTGGGTACTTTTAAAACTTTCGTAGTTGCATCAGATGCTGACAAATCTTCAATTTCGTCAGTGAATTTACTGTTCGCTACAGGATTGAGCTTAATCCCCAAATAATCCATGTCCTGGCAGACCAGTTCTCGCAGGATTGGCATTTTTTCTCCGACACCACCGGTAAAGATAAGTACATCAAGACCGTTTAGTGCAGCAGTATAAGCTCCGATGTATTTTTTCATTCTGTAGGCATACACTTCATGAGCCAGAACAGCTGCCGGATTTTCTTTTTCCAGTATCTCTTCTTCGATAGTTCTCATATCATTGCTCAGTTCAGAGAGTCCAAGCATACCGCTTTTTTTATTGAGGATATCATTAATTTCGTCCACGGTCAGATTAAATTTCTTCATAAGTAGTAATGGTATAGCCGGATCAATATCACCGCATCTTGTACCCATAACCAAACCTTCGAGCGGAGTAAATCCCATTGAAGTATCGATTGATTGACCATTCTTGATGGCAGTAATGGAAGCGCCGTTTCCGATATGACAACTAATAATTTTTAGATCTTCATAAGGTTTACCAAGATATTCAGCAGCTTTCATACTTACATATTTATGAGAAGTTCCGTGAAATCCGTATCTTCTGATTTTGTGTTCACGGTAATACTCATAGGGAATTGCGTATAAATAAGCCTTTGCTTCCATGGTTTGATGGAAAGCTGTATCAAAAACTCCGCACTGGGGAATATTCGGCATGTTTTTCAGAACTCCTTCAACCCCTTTGATGTTAGCAGGGTTGTGTAACGGAGCAAAATCTATACATTTATGCAAAACATCCATTACTTCATCATTTATAATTACAGAATCAGAGAAGAATTCAGCTCCATGAACCAATCTGTGACCTACAGCATTTATTTCGGCAGGACCGGAGATGATGCCGTGAGCCGGATCGGTGAGCGTATCAAGAATAATGTGGATCCCTTCTTCATGGCTGTGTACAAGCATGCCTCTTTTCTTTTTGGTATATTGTTCACTTTTAAAAGTAAACAAAGATATTTCCTCGCCGATTTTTTCCATTAAGCCACTGGCGAGTACCTCATTGGTTTCCATGTTAAAAAAACTAAATTTGATAGATGAACTACCACAGTTCAAAGTTAATATCTTCATTTTTTATCTCCTGAGAATTTTCTATAATACTAGTGGTTTTTAATTTGTGAGTAATAACGAGCCCAGTCACTTTTTTTAAAGAAACCGGGGAAAATCAAACTTATCTCATTCACAGCATTTTCGATTGAATCAGAGGCGTGGACTGCATTTCTGTTAACAGCTTCACCATAGAGATATCTGATTGTGCCGGGATTAGCCAGAGCCGGATTAGTACTACCAACAAGCTCCCGAAGCTGATGTACAGCATTCTCCATTCTCAAGACAGCTGCAACGATTTCTCCGGAAGTCATAAATGATACAAGTTCATCGAAAAATGGTTTCTCTTTATGGATTGAATAGAATTCTTCAGCAATTTCCTTGCTCATCTTCAGCATTTTCAGGTCATTGATGATAAAACCATTTTGTTCAACCATATGTAGAATATTGCCAATTCTCTGCTTTTCTACAGCATTTGGCTTTACCAGAAGCAAAGTAAATTCTTTCATTGTTTCTACTGTTTCTCGCCGGTTTCAAAGAAGTCCAGTGCTGCAACCTTAATCGATATGTCCCGATTAAGAATCTCACTCATTCTAAGTTTGTGTTTGAGAATTTTTATCCATATTTCAAAAACATTTTTATCTTTGAATTCTGTTCCTATATAATACTTTAACATGTTTGGATAAAAGTCTTCACGATCTGACTCAACTTGAGTAATTACGAGTTTATAAGATTCATTTGCAACTTCGTATTCTCTGTAACGTACATCGATTACCGCATAACCCAATTTTAATAGGCTTTCGAAGTTGAAAACCTGCAATCCTCTTTCATTACTTTCCATACGAATCTCCTCACTTTTTTTGCAATTTTTTTTAAGAGGCTTTTTCTGGCAAGATGTTTATTGAATATAGATTACTGACAAAATACATTGATTTTCATGGTATCTAAGTCGATTATTTCATTACCAATCAAAGCTTCTGAGAAAACTTCAATCAATTCTACTTGGAATCCTGTACTTTTTTCTCTGCAAGCAAAATTTTTACTCTTTCACACAAATCTATAAATTCAGCTCTGTAGCCATTCTCATCTTTGCCTTTTGCACCTTTGGCAAGTTTTATAACATTGTCGATATTGGAATTACCTTTAAATTCGGAGTCCCGTAGGATATTTGATAATTCCACGATTGCAGCAGAGAAACGAAAATTGTCGGAAGTTTTATCTATGGACTGAGATTTTGTTTTCAGAACTTGAGAAAATTCTTTGCTCTTTTCACCGTCCGGTTCTTTATATCTGATACGAACTGTTAAAATCTCGTCTGAGTGCAGAAATTCCTTTTTTATAGATGTTTCCATATATTTGGATTCACTAGCCTTCATTAGGCTGTCCCGATTAGCCGGGATCACTTCGTAGATGGCAGTAACTGTGTGTCCTGAGCCAATTTCTCCGGCATCTTTAGTGTCATCTTCAAAATCCTTATTCTGCAGTAAGCGATTTTCGTAGCCGATAAGCCGGTGTTTGGCTATCTGAGTCGGATTGAATTCCACCTGGATTTTGGAGTCCTTGGCTATAGTATAGATTGTGGAAGTGAGTTCATTTACCAGGACTTTTTTGCCTTCCATAATATCGTCTATGTAGAAATGATTACCGTTGCCTTTGTCTGCCAGTTGCTGTAGGCTGTCATCTTTGTAGTTGCCCATACCAAAACCGAGAATAGTCAGGAAAATCCCTTCATTCTTCTTCTCTTCACATATTTCACCAATTCAGAGGTACTCGAAATTCCCACATTGAAATCTCCATCAGTGGCTAGAATAACTCTGTTGTTGCCATTGCGGATAAAATTTTCGGAAGCAGTTTTGTATGCCAGCATAATTCCCTGACCACCGGCTGTACTGCCACCGGCATTTAATTTGTCCAATGCTCCGATAATTGTATCTTTATCTTTTGCCTTTGTAGGTTGAAGTACGATTCCTGCACTGCCAGCATAAACCACGATTGAGACAAAATCGTCATCTGCAAGATGATCCACCATAAGTTTAAAAGAACGCTTCAGTAATGGTAATTTATTTTCTGATGACATTGAACCGGAGACATCAAGAAGAAAAACAAGATTATTCTGGGTCTGTTCTTCTTTTTTTAGTACTTTGCCTTTTAATCCGATATGAACAAGTCTGCTCTTTTCATTCCAGGGAGTTTCTCCGTATTCAATATTGATGGAAAGCGGGTTTTCGCCTGTGGGTTCTTTATAGTCGTAATTAAAATAGTTTACCAATTCTTCTGTTCGAATAACATCTGCGTGGGGAAGATTGTCCATCATAATAAAACGGCGAAAATTGCTGTAAGAAGCGGCATCGACGTCAGCTCCGAATGTTGACATGGGGTCTTTGATTGTCTCAAAATAGCTGTTTTCTGTAATCGGGGAGTATTCTTCGGTGTTAAAATCATTTCTTAAGCCTCCTGTCTGCGGAGCGGAGAAAAAAACTTCATTGGCTCTTCCTCCACGAAATTGAAGACCAGTATCCTTCGTTGCACTCGGTTGTAAAGCCACAAGACCATCAGGGTACTTATCAGCTTTTACTGTTACTCCTGAAAGTTCTATACTCTGTTTTTGTAACACAAAGTTCAGAGTTTTAGTCTCATCATTACCGATTTTTACATCTTCAATTGTTACGGGGGAAAAGCTGACCATTGAGCAGATTACATTATATGTTCCCGGTGGGATGTTGATAATCATGTATGTACCATTCTCTTTGGTCATTGCACCGATGGAAGTATCTTTCAATTGTACTCTGGCATAGGCTATGGGATTGCCTTGTTCGTCTACCACTTTACCTGTGAGATCTCCGAATTTGCCCAGTACAAAGTTCAGAGTATTAGTTTCATCAATAACGATTTTGACACTTTTAATTGTTTTAGGTGCATAAGCGGAGAAATAAGCCACCGTTGTACATACAACATCATAGAATCCAGGTGGAATGTCGCTGATTTCATATGTACCATCTTTTTGGGTTTTTGCACTTAAGGAAGTATTCTTCAATTCTACTCTGAAATTTGTTATGGGATTGCCTTGTTCGTCTACTACTTTTCCGGCAAGTTTTCCGGTTGTTCCGGCAAATAGAGTTCCGCACATTAATAGAATTAAGCAAAAAATAATCGTGATTTTCATAGTTTCTCCTTTTCAGAAAAACGTTTTGTAACATGTATATTTCTTTTTCATCAATTAATTACTTGAAAAATATAATGGTTATATTTAAATGGGAAACCTCCCCCAATCTTCACTAATCATTATAAAAATAAAAAGGAGATTTCCCATG
>JAQVBK010000314.1 GCA_028690365.1 Candidatus Cloacimonadota bacterium | reverse complement strand
TATATATACCAATTGGTAGGCTAATTCAAGATGCATCGACACCAAAATTGAACTAAACAGATTTGGAACTTAATTAATTTCTTGTTAGACCTACATAATATCTGTAGCTGCATCCCGATTTTCATGAGATCTTAGAAACTCCGGTTTGATAGGAAATAAGGGAGGAGGGTTAGTTGGATGGGAAATGGTATTTGGATAAGGTGACCTTGCTAAGGAATGAGGGGGGATAAAAGAGAATGATTTATTAATTCGGGAATGTTATGGAAGTAATGGTGTAAAGAATTGGTTGATCAGGAAGAGATTCATCGAAAGTGTAATAGTGATAATCCAGAAGAACGTAAAAAGGAATTGGATCAACTACGTAATAGTTTTGAATATCTTCCTGAGAAAGAACAGAGGTGGGAAGATTTAGTCATACTGACTTCAAATCAAGATAGATATGTGCGATGGCGGGCAGCAGGAATACTTAGAACCGCTTTCAGCTATGTGCCTGATAAAGAAAAGGCATGGAAAGATTTAGTTAGACTTACTGCAAGTAAAGATAGATTTGTGCGAAGAGGGGCAACAAGGGCAATCGAGGCCGCTTTTCAACATATGCCTGATAAAGAAAAGGCTTGGGAAGATCTTCACAGAATGATTTATGATAAAGACAATGATGTACGAAGGGAAATTGCAGAGGTAATTGGAACTTTTTTTCAATATTTGCCTGATAAAGAAAAGGCTTGGGAAGACCTTTATCGATTAGCCCTTTACGATGAAGATTTAGTTAGAAAAAACGCGATAGAATCCCTTACTCGTTCTTTTCAACATGTCCCAGACAATAAATACGCGTGGAACAAATTAATTGAACTAGCAGAACATAAAGATTATGTAATAAGGAATTACACTGCATATTTTTTGAGTATTATTATTCAGCAAGTTCCAGATAAGCAAAAAGTTTGGGATATTCTAGTAAAATTAGCAATAGAAAAAAATAATGTGGTAATATTTGATGTTGGAAGTGCAATTATTACGGTTTTTGAGCACGTTCCAAATAAACATATAGCTTGGAAAGACTTACATAAGTTGTCATATAATGAAGAATTTCATCTGAGAAAATGTGTAGCTATTTTACTTGGTAATTTCTTTCAACATGTCCCCAAAAAACCGAAGGCTTGGAACGATTTGATACGATTAACGCTTGATGACAACAATATTGTATCACACGAAGCCATTGAATCAATAAAACTTTCTTTTAATTACGTTCCAAACAAACTAAGAGCTTGGAAAGATTTAATTTCACTTACGCATAGCACCGATAACTGGATTCGAGACCATTCAGTACTTTCACTCGGTATCGCGTTTCCATATGTTGAAGATAAAAGTGAAGCTTGGAGAGATTTACATAATCTAACTAAAAACGAAAACGAAAATGTTAGATGGTGTTTGACAAAATCACTTGGAAGTGTTCTAAAATGCATACCCGATAAAAGAGAAATATATGAGGATCTTTTAATACTTTCAACTGATGTAGATCGCGATATCAGAAGAGATGCTAATTTTGCTCTTGGTCAAGGTGCAATCGTTAAAGCCTCGATGTCAAGGACCGAAGAAGAATATAAAAAAGAATTAGAAAATGCAATTATATATTTTTCAAAATCATCAGGAGACTCGATCTCCTTTAACCCTTCTAAATTCTGTCTTCCTTTTTATCGTTCTTTTCATTCAGTAGTTTTCACTAAAAAAGAAGCTGAAGAAGATGTAAGCAAGTATCTTACCGAGGCAAAAGACGCAATTGAAGGTTCCAAAAGCAAGGAATTACTTATCGAAGCTGTTGAAAATCTTGCAAAAGCACTGAAGGAGGTTCAGAGTCTTGAACAGATGGATTTGGAAACTAGGAAAAAGGAACTCAACTCCTATAGGAAGTACTGTGAGAAAGCTGTGGAATTAATAAAGGATACCGAAAAAACCGCACCATCAGCTACAGAAACAATGAAAAAAGGACTTCCCATTTTCGATAGAAATCTTAAATCCCTTCTCGAAGAAATCCAGGAAAAAGCAAAGACCGCGTGCCGGGAATCTCAAGGTACTGATACAGAAGAAATTGCATGCGCTGTCAATAGAGAGGTTCAAAAATGGGAAATTAGTAGTCAGGAAGAAATGACCTGGAATGTAGAGAACCTTATTTTTGCTTTAGAATCAAGTATTCCTAGAGTACCTGCAAATCAGCACATTTTCGATAGAATTCAACAAATTAGGGAACAAAAAGACATCCCAAAGCAGTATGGAATGGTATCTATTCTCATTCCGTTGATTCCCAAGCTATATATGGAACAAAAAATAGATTCAATGGAGAAAAAGCTTGATGATATCATCATTCATTTTTCTGAATCTTATATAGATCTTACAATATCTCTCGGAGCAGATTTTTACGGGAATGGCATGAAAGTCACAAAAACAATTCCTCTTCAGAAGTTTTCAGACAACGAAAAAGGAGAGATAGAAGGAAAGATTCAGGGGAATGAAGGAATTAAACTGTCAAGCTTATCTACAACACTGATCAAGAAAATAAAAGATCATCTTTTTTGAACTTCAGAATTTGGCTCAACGATCAAAATGTTGCCATTTATCACTATTCTTCACTATATCAACCGCTACATGAGCTTCTTCATGCGTCATCTCTCATGAATACAGAATTCAGCTAATAGTTTTTCATAGAACTAGAACGCAGTGAAAGTCGGTCTCTATAAAGGCGCACTTACTATCCTTGCCCGCAGCTCGCCGAATGCGCTCTATTCTGAGGACCTGGTTTCGTTTGATAGCCAGACCATTGACCAGACGGATGCAGAAGGGTTTGCGAAGTATCACGGGTTCCAGGCGAGGATGTACAGGAAAGTTATGGATAAGGAATAAACAGGAGAAAGGATCATTCAATTGATCCTTCCTTCTTGATCTAATTCCCCAATCACATATTTACTTTAATCCGATTTTCCGGAGTAGATCCATATTTTACTTCGTATTTAAGTGAAAAAAAGCAATTTCTCTAAAGTAATGGCAGCCGAGAGACTAATTATAGTCAAGATTCCTGAATACTTCAAGAATAATCGTCGATCTTTTAAAAGGAAATTATATATAGATTCAAACCTTAATGGATTCTGCTTTGCTTTAGTGAAGTAACATCATTCAATGTGTAGAGTGCAATGTTGCTGCTCTCATTGGCATAATTATAGCAAACATGGCAATAAACCTCTCATGTAAGTACTTGATAGGAAAAATTACTATGACTTGCACAATAAATATGTTAGTAACCATTGGGAGCGTCTCAATTGCAGGGGCATTTGCTCCCTTGTTATAATCAATGAATAGTAGTAACTGTGCGAAACATGCGAGACGCACTCATCGGGTTAAACTCCCGACCTCTGCACTATTTTTTCTTTAATATAAGAACTCTGCTTTTGTAAATTTTAATCTCTTATATTTTATTTTAGTCGAATACCCCGCTAGCTTGCTGCGGGGATGGAAAACTTCCCCGGTAACCGTTGATAATATGATTTATCAATTCAATTTTTTGGTTGTCAACTTCTGCTCAAACTAAATTATTTA
>JAQVBK010000045.1 GCA_028690365.1 Candidatus Cloacimonadota bacterium | reverse complement strand
TCTTTTTGGTGAAACTAGAGATATAAAAGAAGGTGATACAGTAAAGAGAACCGGTGAAATTCTTTCTGTTCCGGTGGGAGAAAAACTCCTTGGCAGAGTGGTAAACGCTCTTGGTCACCCAATTGACGGAAAAGGAGAAATAAAAACAGACAACATTTCGCCGGTAGAAAGAAAAGCTCTGGGAGTATTACAAAGACAACCAGTGAAGGAACCTTTACAGACAGGTATAAAAGCCATTGATTCAATGATTCCCATTGGCAGAGGACAAAGAGAGTTGATCATTGGTGATCGACAAACCGGAAAAACTTCCATCGCTGTTGATACAATAATTAATCAAAAAGGTAATGGTCTGATTTGCATATATGTAGCAATCGGACAAAAAAAATCATCGGTGGCAAAGATCGTAAAAGTTCTCGAAGAAAACGGAGCAATGGATTATACAATCGTTGTTAACGCTTCTGCTTCTGAACCGGCTTCTCTACAATATATTGCTCCATACGCCGGATGTGCTTTCGGAGAATACTTCAGAGACAATGGGAAACACGCCCTGATAATTTATGATGATTTATCTAAGCATGCTGTTGCCTACAGAGAATTATCATTGCTCCTGAGAAGACCTCCGGGACGAGAAGCTTTTCCCGGTGATGTGTTCTATCTTCATTCAAGACTGCTGGAAAGAGCTTCCAAATTGAATGATAAATTGGGTGGTGGTTCACTTACCGCTTTGCCCATAATTGAAACTCAGGCTGATGATATATCCGCTTATATTCCAACCAATGTTATTTCAATTACCGATGGACAAATTTATCTGAATCCGCGACTCTTTTATTCTGGGGTCAGACCGGCAATAAACGCCGGTTTATCAGTATCGAGAGTCGGAGGTAGTGCCCAGATAAAAGCTATGAAACAGGTAACAGGACAACTAAGACTTAACCTCGCTCAATATACTGAATTACAAGCTTTCGCAAAGTTTGGTTCTGATCTTGATGAAGCTACTCAGGCTCAACTCAGAAGAGGTGAAAGACTTGTGGAAATCCTTAAACAAGGTTTGTATCAACCAATTCCGGTAGCTAAACAAATTATGATAATATTCATGGCTAATGAAGGTATGTTGGATAAAGTAGAGCTCTCAAACATAAAGAAAATTGAAGAAGAGTTATTCTTTACTCTGGATAGCCAGTATAAAGATCTTATGAATGAAATATGCACAAAACCACTCGATGACACTATCAAAGAGAAAATGAAAAAAATCTGTATAGATGTATTGGAAAAATTCAAATAATAGAGGCTCTGATGGCTAATCTGAGAGATATTCATAACAGAATCGACAGTATAAAAAACACCAAGCAGATAACAAATGCCATGAAAATGGTAGCTGCTGCCAAGCTGAGAAAGGCTCAGGAAAGAATCGTCGGAGCCAGACCATATGCAAACTATATTGACAGAATGATTCGAACTGTCAGAAAAAAGAACCGTACTTCAGAACACCCATTATTTGAAGAATCTGTTTCCACTGCAACTGCTTTATTACTGGTTGTAACTTCAGATCGTGGGCTATGTGGTTCTTTCAATTCAAACATCATAAAAACTGCTATGCGTTATATTGATTCAAACAAAAATACGGAAATACTTTGTATTGGTAGAAAAGGATACGAATATCTTTCCAGAAGAGGTTATCAAATTACTGATAAATACATAAACTTGTTTAATGAGATGGATTTCAGTTGTTCTGAAGAAATTGGTCAAAATCTAATCAATTCTTTTTTGTCAGGCAAATACGGCAAAATTGAAGTCTTGTTCAATGAGTTCAAATCAGCAATTCAGCAGGATATAGTTGTTAAACAGTTATTACCCATAATCCCGATCGATTCGGATGATGTATCATCTACAGACTTTTTATACGAACCAGATGAAAATACTGTTATTGAAGAGTTGGGGCGTAAATATACTGACGTAGAAATATGGAAAGTAATGCTTGAATCATCTGCTGCTGAACAAGGGGCACGAATGACAGCAATGGATTCTGCCACAGATAACGCTCTTGAATTAATAGATAGTTTAACATTGGTTTATAATAGAGTTAGACAAGCTTCTATTACTAAAGAAATAATTGAAATATCTTCAGGCGCTGAAGCAATTCAATAAAAAAGAGGAAAAAATGACTGAAGGAAAAATTGTTCAGATAATAGGACCGGTGGTAGATTTAGAATTTCCTGAGGGAAAATTACCCGCAATTTACAATGCGTTAATTATTAAAAGAGAAAACCAGAATGATCTGATCCTTGAAGTTCAGATGCACATGGGAGAAAATAAACTCAGAGCTGTTGCAATGGATTCAACAGAAGGTTTAACCAGAAACATGCCCTGTTTTGACACTGGAAAGCCTATCACTGTACCTGTTGGCGAAAAAGTTCTGGGAAGAATGATAAATGTTACCGGAGATCCAATTGATGAAGCTGGAAAAATTGGCGAGACTGAACGTCTTCCAATTCATAGACAAGCTCCTGTTTTTGAGGATCTATCAACCGAGGATGAATTACTGGAAACCGGAATTAAAGTAATAGATCTCATTGAACCTTACACAAAAGGCGGAAAAACTGGATTATTCGGTGGCGCTGGTGTAGGAAAAACAGTACTTATTCAGGAATTAATAAGAAATATAGCTACAGAGCATGGTGGATATTCAGTTTTTACCGGAGTCGGTGAAAGAACCAGAGAAGGTAACGATTTATGGCTGGAAATGAAAGAATCTGGAGTAATAGAAAAGACGGCTTTGGTTTTTGGTCAGATGAATGAACCACCTGGAGCAAGATTACGAGTTGGATTGGCAGGACTGACAATAGCTGAATACTTCCGTGATGTAGCAAAAAAAGACGTCTTGCTCTTTGTAGATAACATATTCAGATTTACCCAAGCCGGGTCAGAGGTTTCTGCTTTGTTGGGCAGGATGCCTTCAGCAGTTGGATATCAACCAACTCTGGCTACCGAAATGGGTATCCTTCAGGAGAGAATTACCTCCACTAAAGATGGTTCAATTACATCTGTTCAAGCTATCTATGTCCCAGCCGACGACTTAACAGATCCTGCTCCCGCTACAACTTTCTCACATCTCGATGCCAAAACTGTACTCTCAAGAAGAATTGTTGAACTCGGTATTTATCCTGCAGTTGATCCACTGGATTCTACAAGCAGAATTCTTGATCCTAAAGTAGTTGGTGAAGAACATTATTATGTTGCCCGTGAGACTCAAAGAATTTTACAAACCTACAAAGATTTGCAGGATATAATTGCAATATTGGGTATGGATGAATTATCTGAAGAAGACAGATTGATAGTTAACAGAGCACGAAAAATTGAAAGATTTTTCTCCCAGCCATTTTTTGTTGCTGAACAATTTACCAACTTTGCCGGTCAATATGTTCCTGTAAAAGACACTATTGAAGGATTCAAAGCCATTATTGATGGAGACTGTGATACCTGGCCAGAACAAGCATTTTTATATGTGGGAAACATTGCGACTGCTGAAGAAAAAGCTGCAAAGCTTAAAAAGACCAAATAACCCGGAGATTTCATGCTTAAAATTAAAGTATTGCAGCCAACCAGGTCATTGTTAGATGATGAATGTGATCATGTCGTCATACCAGGTATTGATGGCGATTTTAGTGTTTTAGAAGGACATACTCCCTTTATTACTGCTATCAGACCCGGAGTAATGACTATATATAAGAATAAAAAAACTAAGCAGCTATTTGCATTACATGATGGTTTTGTTACTGTAGATAATGATGTAGTTACAATCGTCTGTGAAATTGCTGAAAACTCTGGAGAAATTGATAAAAACAGAGCTGAAAATGCTAAAAAAAGAGCAGAAGAAAGACTTCAAAAAAGAGATCCTGAAATTGATTTCAGGCGAGCTGAATTAGCTCTGAAGCGAGCTATTGCCAGAATAGAAACTATTTAACGGCTGCAAAGCCGTTTTTTTTTAGAAATACGAGTCACATTATGAAATTAGATAATTATAACACTATCCTGATTGTCTTTTTGTTAATTATTTTAACATACAATAATTTATTATATAGTTCTGAGAAAAATGATTATGTACAGGGCATATATCTTTCAGCGTATACAGTAAATACCGACAGATTCCAAACTATTATTGATAGTGCATCACAAGCCGGTATTAACTCTGCAGTTATTGATATTAAAAACATGCATGGAGAAGTCTTCGTAAAAGGTTGGAAACCAGAGGATGAGACACAATTTGACCTGAAAGGTATCATTGATCTGAACGAACTGAACAGATATCTTCACAGTAAAAACATTGACCTGGTGGTTAGAATTGTGGTGTTTTACAACATATATGGGGCAACAAATAACCCTGATTCTACTCCTCAGTCAATTAATGGTAATGCCTGGCTTGAATCTGAAACCAAAGGTCTACGCTGGCAAGACTCTTCTAATCCTTCAGTTCAGAAGGGACTTTTAAGTCTCATCGATTATGTGGCAGGATGTGGAGTTAAAGAAATTCAACTTGATTATGTCAGATTCCCCACTGAGGGTAATCTTAACGAAGCAATCTTTCATTTTGAGAAGGAAGATAATGAAAGACTTTCATCAGACAGTCTTTACATCAGAAGAACAAAACCGGAAATTATTACTGATTTTGTGAAGAAAGCGTCTGAGATTTGTAGAAAACACAACGTACTGTTGACTGCCGACGTCTTTGCAATAACAATCTGGCAATCAGAAAGTGACATTACTAATACCGGACAGGATTTAAAAGCATTATCTAACCATCTTGATGCAATTCATCCGATGATTTACAGTTCTCATTTTGATAGAAATTTTAGTGGTAGAAAAGATATTTGGAATGAACCTTACTATATCATTTACCGTGGAGTCAAAAAACTGATGTCTGATGTAAATCCTAAATGTAAAATAATACCGTACATTCAATCAAATAATTACCTGGTTAAATACAATGCAGAGTACATGAAATCACAACTTGCCGTTGTCAATGACACAAAATGCGACGGCTACATATTATGGAATGCAAGAAATAATTACATGATTACTTTGGAATGGATAAAAGAGTTCAATATAGAATTGGGTTTAATAAAAGAAAAAACTGTGGATTAAAACTTACTCTCGATTTGCATTGAATTTCCTTTTTGCAAATCTCTCAATCCGAAAAAGTTAAATTGAGCTGTTTACCAGATATGCAATTATACCGCAAGCTACTCCCACATTCAGCGAATTTTTCCACCCCTGAAGAGGTATTTTTATGATACTATCGCAGTCTGTTAAAGTATCATTAAGAATCCCATAAGCTTCATTTCCAAAAACAAAAGCACTTTTTGATTCAAAATTGAAATCATTTACTTCTTGTGCCGTTGTCACGGTTTCAACTGCCACTATTTTATAATCTAGATTCTTAAGATATTTTATTGCATCTCCGATTAATTTAAAGTACTGCCATTCAACAAAATTACTGCATCCCATTGAAGTTTCTCTGACTTTTTTGTTATCCGGAGTAGCACTGCAGCCACATAGTAGAATTCTACTTATTCCAAAACACTCGGCAGTTCTAAAGATTGATCCCACATTAAAAGCAGATCTGAGGTTATCCAAAACTAATACTACATCTTTTTTTTCCACTTTATGCAGAACACCGTCCCTGTTTTGGATCAAAAATTTTTCTTCAGACTTCTCATATCCAAAGTGATTTTCGAACTCACTAACAATCTTGATGAAATCAGAAAAGGTAGTTTTCTCAGACAGAAATTGAAATATTGATCTCAGCCACGATAATTCTGAGGCTGGATTTTCTGTGAAAAATGCACACAACTCTTTGAGATTTTTGAGACTATCTGTAGCTTCGGTAGTTCCCCAATTTTCTTCAATGAAGCTTAACATTTGCGATATTTTCCTTATTTGTTGTTTTTCAGGAAAAGAAGAAAACTTGGTTTGAGAAAAAAACATCAGAAAAATCTCACACAATAATATAAGATCGGTATTGCTATCAAAATACTGTCGAACCTATCAAGAATTCCTCCATGACCAGGAATTAGATTTGAGCTGTCCTTAATCCCGCAGTCACGTTTAAGAATCGACTCTATCAGATCACCAATCTGACCAAAAATTCCGGCAGCCATCGCTGAAAAAAGTAAATACCTTAAAGCAATATCTTTTGAGAAATAATAATAAATCATCACAGCAATAAATGGTGTAACTAATCCTCCGAAAAAACCTTCCAATGATTTTTTAGGACTTGATTTCAGCAAACCCCTGTGTTTTCCCAGAGTCATTCCCACAAAATATGCAAATGAGTCTGATATCCAGATAAGAACAATTACAGACAACGTGATACTTATTCCAAAATAGTCACCATTTACACTAAAATCATGTCTTAGTCTGTATATGTATGAGAAAAGAAACCCCGGATAAAAAATCACCAGCAATAAGGTTGAAGCCCGACTAAGTGAAAACTGGAGTCTCCCTTTAACTATATCAAAAAATGTAAACAGTATAAAAGTAAGGATTACTGCAAAAAGAGATAATTCTGCTTTATTCAATGAACTTGATACTAACACAATAGCAGAAGGAATAAGTATGAATTTGCTTAGATTTTTGTTGTTTATTCTTATCATCTTTGTCATTTCATAAGTTCCTGTCAGAGTTAAAACCAACAACAGAACAAGCAAATATAAATTACCCTGGATAATCAGCCAGATAAGGAAAGGTATAGCTATTATAGCAACAAGTAATCGATAAATAAAATTCATTACAAACTCCACAATTAAATATTGAGGGCGAAAAAAAAACATGGGAAAAATCTGACAATATTTTTGATTGTTATCTCTTCCATTTAAAGTTATTAGTTATCAAACACTTTTATCTAAGGCTACAGCATACAGATATTTAACTCAGTCTTAACTTTTTGTTATTCAAGGCTTTGATAAATTTTAAACAAAAACTTTGACAAAAAAAACTCTCAGGAAAAGTTCCCTAATATGCTTTGATTCAATTGAAGAAAAAGCAAAGGAGGAATCGATGGCTTTTGTTCATTTACATAATCATACACAATATAGTACGTTAGATGGGGCTTGCAGAACTGATAAGATTGTTAAAAAGGCAAAAGAATACGGAATGAACGCTCTGGCAATAACTGATCATGGGAATATGTTTGGTTGTGTAGATTTCTATAAAAGGGCTACAAATGCTGGTATTAAAGCTATTATTGGAATTGAGTTGTACCTGATTGATCATGATTATGATGATCCTAAATCCCGTAATGATAAAAGATATCACCTTATTCTATTAGTTAAGAATGAAATAGGATACAAAAATCTAATAAAGATGTCTTCGTTGTCTTTTACTGACGGATATTATTACAAACCAAGAGTAAGTAAATCTATATTGAAAAAATATTCAGAAGGATTAATCTGTTTATCGGCGTGTATTGAAGGAGAATTACCTATTCACTTGCTTAACGGAAACAAAGACGAAGCTTTGAACGCTCTGGGTTTTTACAAAGAGTTATTTGGAGAAGATTTTTACATAGAGATAATGAATCATGGATTAGCTGAAGAAAATAGGGTAATGGGAGATCTGATAAAACTTGCTGAAGAGACAACAACCCCTCTGGTTGTAACTAATGATTGCCATTATCTTGATCAGGCTGATGCGGAAGCTCATGATGTTCTTTTGTGTATTCAGACAGGAAAAATTCTCTCTGATCCTGACAGATTGCGGTACAACACCGATCAATTATACTTCAAAAATGAAAAGGAAATGAGATCAATTTTCCCTGGTCAATCTGATGCTTATGACAATACTACAAAGATTGCAGAAAAAATTAACTTCAATCTGATGGATCAATATAAAGAACTTCTTTTACCAAAACTTCCGGTTCCGGAAGAATTCGCAGATATGAAAATTTATTTGAAACACTTATGCATAGAAGCAGCTGGAATCAAGTATTCATGCATCAAAAATAAAGATGAAGATCCTCAAATGGCAGAAATGGTTCTAAACAGAATAGAATCTGAACTTGCAGTCATTAATGAAGTAGGTTATGAGGGATATTTTTTGGTGGTAAAAGACTTTATTGATTCAGCCAGAAAACTTGGTGTTTCGGTAGGACCGGGCAGAGGTTCAGCTGCAGGTAGCATTGTATCATATCTCTTGGGAATCACTCAGATCGAACCATTGAAATATGGCTTGCTTTTTGAACGATTTCTGACCAAAGACAGAATTGGAATGCCGGATATTGATATTGATTTTGATGCAGAAGGCAGAAGCAGAGTAATTGATTATGTTGTTGAGAAATACGGCAGAAGAAGTGTTGCCCAGATAGTTACATTTACTACCCTTGGAGCAAAATCAGTAATAAAAGACGTCGCAAGAGTAATGGAGATTCAACCAAAAGAAGCAAATGAAATCTCTAAACTCATTCCGCCCGATCCAAAAACTACACTAGTATCCGCTTTGCAGGATTCTTCAGCTTTTGAAGAAAAGATGAACAGCAACGAACTGTATCAGACTATTCTAAAGAATTCTATAGTTTTGGAAGGATTAATAAGACAAACCGGTGTACATGCAGCTGGTGTAGTGATTGCTCCCAGTGATTTAAGCGATTTTGTACCTCTGGCAGTAAGCAAACAGAAAGATGACTCATGCGCAATGCTTGTACAATACGAAGGAAAATGGCTCGACGATCTTAAACTGTTGAAAATGGACTTTCTAGGACTAAAAACTCTTACAACAATAAAAAGAACTGTTGAATTGGTTAAACAATCAAAACAGATTGATATAGATATTGAAAATGTAGATTTAAATGATAAGAAAACATATGAATTGCTTTCTGCCGGAAACACTGATGGAGTTTTCCAGTTTGAGTCTAAAGGTATGAAAAAATATTTGAAAGAATTAAGACCTAATGTTTTTGAAGATCTTGTAGCTCTAGTTGCTCTTTATCGACCAGGTCCGATGCAGTTTATCGATTCATTCATTAGAAGAAAACACGGAAAGGAGAAAGTAACTTACGATCATCCATTAGCAGAAGACATTCTGAAAGAAACCTATGGAGTAACAGTATACCAGGAACAGGTAATGCAGATTTCAAAAGAAATGGCAAGCTTCAGTGATTCCAAGGCTGATTTTCTGCGTAAAGCAATTGCAAAAAAGAAGCTTGATGTAATGGCTCAACTAAAAAACGATTTCATTCAGGGTTCTTCGGAAAAAGGGATATCTAACACTATTACCGAAAAAATCTGGGATAACTGGCAGGATTTTGCGAATTATGCATTCAATAAAAGTCATTCTGTTGCCTATGCTTTTATTGCCTTTCAAACTGCTTATCTGAAAGCCCACTACCCTGTAGAGTTCATGGCAGCGATACTATCTCTGGAAAATGATCCCGCTAAAATTCCATATTTTCTTGAAGAATGTAATTGCATGAATATCAGAGTAATTCCACCGGATATCAACGAGAGCGAGAAAGAATTTACTGTTAGAAATGAAAATATTGTATTTGGTTTGCGGGGAATAAAAAATGTGGGAGATGCTGCAATAGACGAAATACTTCGGGAAAGATCTGAAAATGGAAAATTTACCGATATTTTCGATTTTGCTTCCCGACTTGATTCAACGGCCGTCAATAAAACTACATTTGAAAGTCTGATATCTGCCGGTGCTATGGATTCAATTGAGGGTAACCGTGCTCAAAAATATTCTGCAATTGAATTGGCTATTGAATTCTCAGATAATGTTCAAAAAGAAAACAAAGGTGGTCAAATGACGCTATTTGATATCTTTGATGAGGATGAAATTGTAAATCACCAGAAACCGGAATTGCCTGAAACTGAAGACTGGACAATGAGCTTTAAACTAGAACAGGAAAAGAAAACATTAGGGTACTATATTTCGGGACATCCTATGAATAAGATAAGTACATTTCTGGACAAAGTTGGGGCAGTCAATTCATCACTTCTCGCAGATAATCAGGCAAAGATTAGCAATCGATTTCTAACTGCAGGAATCTTCACAAAGCTACAAAAAAAGAAAAGTCAAAAGGGAAAACAATACGGAATTGCAACCTTTGAAGACCTCTACGGCAAATTCGAAGCTTTCTTATGGGAAGATGTATTAATTGGATATGCTGATAAACTGATAAACGACAAACAATATATGATAGTTGGCAGGAAAAAAGACAACAATGGAGATTCCGAAAACAACTCGATTCAAATAGAGAAAATATTTTCATTGGAAGAAGCTGGAAATATTCTGGATGGCGAAATCACACTTTCCCTACAGGAAGATGATTTTAATAGTGACAGTAGAAATAATCTTCTTAAAACTATTAAATCTTCTCCGGGAAATTTTGACATTGTTTTTTCAGTACAAACGAAAAAATTTGATAAAATTAAGCTTTGCCCCCGTAACATCAAAGTATTTCCGGATTCTAAATTCATTAACCAACTCAAAAATATCTCAAATGCAGAGATGAATATCTCGGTAAGAATATGAAAAAAGTCGCCTTTGTCGTTTTCTTTATTACACTGATAACCAATTACCTGAATGGTGTCTTCTTTCTTCATCAGGATTTGGAAACAGTTTCTGAGATTCTGATAATCTCAGGCTTACGTGACATGAAAATCACTAGGGGACAAAAATCGACACAGAATGTAGAGATTATAGTGCAGATAAGTAATCCTAAAAAAAAGCTAGTCTGGAATAATCGGAAGAAAATGTCTATAAATACACACGTACAGGAAAACTTTTTTGACCTGTATATTCCAATTTTTATTACACTGCCATTAGAGAAAGGAAAATACAAAGTCTTTGTAGAGATCATCAATAAAACCTTAAATGAACATTTGGTTGAAGAGTTTGATTTCTACAGAAAAAAATCATCTTCAACAATTGGTCAACCCTATTTCAGTTTCCACTCTGATGGAATTGAATTTCTCTACTCAAAAGATTATATTTCAGAGCCTGATACTCTTAACTTCAGATTGTCAAGTTCAGTAAAACTGAAAAAACTTTTTTATGAGAATCAAAAACTGCCTCTTGATGAAAAAGAGAGCAATGTTTTCATAGCAAAGGTTCCCCTGATAGATTCAGGCGAATTCCCTGTAGGAATAACAGTGAAAGGACAGGAAAATGAGTTCAAGCTTGAAATCAATCCTTTTAGTTATTCCTTTTTTGTGAAACGTAAGTATTCACCATCTGATCAATTGTCCCAGCTTCGATCTTACTTATCTCAAGAGCAATTGCAGAGATTTTCTGAACTGGAAGGCAATGAACTTCAAAAAGAGATAGACAATTTTTGGGATCAGAACAACCCTGTTCCTGGAAGTTATGAAAATCCTGCTTTAATAAAATTTTATCGCAGAGTTGATTTGGTAGACAGGAAATTTGGGATTACAGGTTATTTACCTGGGTGGAGAACTGATAGAGGAAGGATTTACCTTAAGTACGGAGAGCCAGATGAAACAGAATCAAATGTACTTCCTCTGCGTACAGATCCTGTAATCATATGGCGTTATTACGAACACAGAAAAGTATTCAGGTTTTATGACAAAAGGGGGTTTGGAAACTATGAATTGGAAAATAAGTGGAATGAATGGAATGATTAAATTCCTGTTGTTTTTGTTGTTGTCGATTACAAGTTTTCTGTTTGCAGAAGAAATGAATGTCTATACCGAACTTAATCGGTTTCCAACTTCTGAAGGATTTACCAGATTTGATTTTGTGTATAAAATCACATACAATAATTTAACTTTTCTGCCAAAACAAGACTCTTTTGAAGCGTTTTTGGACGTTTCAATCAAAATCATGAAAGAGAATTCTTTAGTTAAGGAAGTAAATTTTAGTACTCCTTTCAATGAAGTGAATAAAGATGTAACACTTTCACAATATGAGTATATGATGGATAAAATTTCTCTAACATTTTCAACTCAGGGATACTCTATTATAATTGAGTTCTCTGACAGACATTCAGGAAATAATAAAATTTGGGAACAAGACTTTGAACTACTTTCCCAAAAATTCTCAATAAGCGACCTTGAATTCTCATCAGAAGTGATTGAGGTAGATGCAGAAATCAAGAATAAATTCTTACGCGGAAACAATTTATTTTATGTAAATCCTTCTCACATCTTCGATCCGGATGAAACAGAAAACTTGTTTATCTATTTCGAAGCCGGAGTAGTTGATTCCAGTTCAGTTTCAGGATACATTGCTGATTTAAAAATAGACTGTGAAAATGACATAGTTTCTGAAGATAGCTTTGTTCTTTCTGAATTAGCTAGCGACAAAATATTGGCAAAAATCATTCCATACAGTATTTCTAAATTGAAAGATGGGTTCTTTAATGTAACTCTTTCTATAAAAAATGATAATGAAATAATTGCAGAACAATACGGTTACTTCATAATTAAGAAACAAAGAAGCAAATCAACAAGGCTATTTGTAGATTTAGAAGATGAATATGAAATCATCAAGTATTTCTGGCCTACATCAAAAACCAGAGTATGGAGAAAATTGAGCGAAGAAGGTAAAAATCAATTTGTCGAAAAATTCTGGCAATCTACTGATATAAATCCAACTACTGAAGAAAATGAGTTCATTGATGCGATTAGAATAAAAGTGGACTATGCCAATCAGCATTTTTCTTCTTTTGAACCGGGCTGGAAAAATGATATGGGAAGAATCTACATCAAGTATGGTCTCCCCGATGAAATTAAAGAATATAGAACTTCTTCCTATTCCAGATATCCTGATAAGGAATATAAAGTATGGCGATATTACTCAAACACTTATAGAGTCTATATGTTTTTAGATATTGCTTCTAATGGCAATTACAGGCTTTTGTATTCGAAAAATGATGACAAAGAATCCACTAACCCCAATTGGAAGATGTATTTTGAGAGTGACTTTGATGAGAGCGTTTTAGAATGATTCAATTCCAATCGGTGTGAAAGCATCTTTGAGATGATGAATTTCATATTGGTCGGTTTTATTTTTCTTAATTGCTATAACATCAAATCTCGTTGGTAAAAGTTCATATTGTTGATTCTTACTGAGATATAGACATGCAGTTTTTGACAGTTTGATTTGTTTGCTTATTGATACACTGTTTAGAGCATTCTCAATAGATGATGTTCTGGACTTCACTTCAATAAGAATGAGCATATTTTCTTTAATTGCAATGATATCTATTTCTCCATAGCTACAGTAATAATTACGTTCAAGAATCTGGTAGTTTTTTTCAAGAAGATAGTTTGCTGCCAGATCTTCTCCTTTAATTGCTAAGCTTTTAGTAATCTTTTTCATAGAAGAAGAAAAAAAACTTGACTCTTTAGTGTCAACCAATAGTTGTTACTTTGGTTAAAAAATTCAGGAGGCTGAAAATGAGATATAAAGGTGTAATTCTTGTTCTAATGCTGATGATTGTATCAGCTGCTTGGGCTGTTCCATTTATTACTTTGGGCGAAATCAGAATACCAGACGCTTATGTCCTACCTCATAAAATGGCTGAAATTTCTTACACATCCTATATGAGCGCTAACCTCAATGGCAATGATGACAATGAGTATCATCACTATTGGGCAGGAAACATAAACATTGGTTTATTCGAAAGGTTAGAACTTGGTTTTGTTGGAACCGGAAGCGAAATATATCTATTAAATGTAAAAGCAAAACTTTTAAATGAAACTGAGTACTTACCAGCTATTTCTTTAGGCGTTGATAATCTTTTTTCGAAAGTACCCAATCTCAAAGAAGATGATATAGATATACCATCCAGCCTTATAGATGAAGAGACTACTTTTGATGATTACATTCGAAATTCAGTCTACTTTGTAATGAGCAAATCTTCTTTAGTTAGAGGATTACCATTTATTCCATATCTCCAAAGTACAATGCATATAGGAATAGGCGGCAGAAGATTTCAGGGCAGTGTCTCATTATCAAAACAATTAGCGGGATTGTTTATCGGCTTCGAAGCCAAACCTGCTGACTGGTTTTCTGTAGTTGCAGAACTAGATGGATACAATTTTAATACAGGTTTAAAGCTAAATTACAGAAACATTATGTTACGAACTGCTCTGACCAGAATTGAAGAACTGGATAGAAGAAAACTTAAATATGCTTTTAATCTTGTTTATACATTGGACTATTTTTCTTCAGATAAAATTTCAAGAAAAGGTATTGATCATGCTCGTTCTCAGGTGGTAGTTCCGGGAAAACAGATTATTACCCGTAAGGGAGACGTTGTATCAGGTAGTCCTTTAATGGATGAACTTGAAGCTATCAGAGAGAGAAGAAAAAGAGCTGAACAACAATTAGATGAAATCCGAGAACTCTTAAAAGAAGACTAGAAGGAAATATGAAAAGCCTGGCTTTTTTTACAATTATTCTTTTGATTGTTACACAAATTTCTCTTTGCGCCATAACACGAGAAGAGCGAATTATTCTTGATGAAATTAAAAATGAGAAGTCTTTACTTGAGGACATTGAATCCGAGATTAATCAATATGCTAATCTTGCTGATCGAAGGAAAAAAATCAAAGAATTGTATAACAACGGAGAAATAGATAGGATTGTCAATATGTTCTCTGAAGAAATAAGAGAAATTGATAATCTAATAAAACGTGATGATATGGTTTCTACAACAAGAGCATACGACATTTTGAGAATTGTATACAAAAACATTGAACAAGTTGCCGGAGACTTACTCTATTATAAATCTTATTTAGCTGCTGTCGCTGATTCTACGGAATTACAGATCAAAACTCTTTCAAAAGTAATTGAGAAATATCCTTCAGCAATAAAATATGATGATGCTGTTCTTGAGCTTCAACATTTACTGTTGCTAACTGGTGAAAACCAGCAACTAATTGCCGTTTCTCAAAAATTTCAACGTGAAGAAACTGATATTCAAAAATTCTGGTTAGCTCAGGCATTTTATAATTTAGGTCAGTTTCAAAAAGCCGAAGAAATACAAGTTCAGCTTGAGAACAAAACAGAATTTTCCTTACGATCTAAACTTATGCAGATTCTTATTGATATTGAAACAAACTCTATCTCAGATGAACACTTCAAAAAACTTCAGGATTTAAGAGACACTTTTTCTCCAAAAGACTCTTATTACAAAGTAGTTGTAATTACTCAGGCACGATTATACTTCGAAACTGGTCAATATCAAGAAGCCCTGAACAACTACTTTGAATATGCAGAATTGACGGACAAGACTCCAAATGAAATATCACTAGAAATCGCACACACATATAATCAAATAGGAAACACAGAAAAAGCAATATCCTACCTGAATAATGTCATTGAGAATGAATCTGACAAAAGCTATTACACTGAAGCTAAAATCCTCCTTGCTGAAATATATCAATCTCGTGGAGAATATGAAATATCACAACTCACTATATCTACTTCGATTGACAAGATTACTGAGATCAATCAACTTCTGAAAGAAAAATACAAATTGATGGAATCTATTAGGAGACAGTACAATCAGTTAAGCAGTTTGGCTTCAGAAGAACAAAAAAAATCGGCACTTTCAGAAATAGATAATAATGAAACTAAGCTTCAGGAAATCTCTGATAGAATGGCAGAAATAAGCAGATATCTTACTTCTGAACAAATCGAGCAACTTACTGCACTAGAACACATATACGCAGAAAACTACAAGATAGTTAACAGAATAAATGAAGAAATTGATTATTTGTTATCGAACAATAATGAAGAAATCCCAATAACAATTGATCATGAAATTGCTTTGCTTGATTCTGCTAAAATAAGACTTAATGCAGTTCAATACGTATCTAACCTTTCCGAGATAACTGTTGATGATTTTAGAATTGCTTATTTTATTGCAAACGAACAGTTTTATAATTCTAAAATGGTTGAATCCTGGCAAAAACTCTTACAACAGAACAAGTTGTCAAATCAATCCTCTGATAAAATTAGAGAATCAATTTCCTTATTCGAAGAGAATCAGAATTCATTGGAATCCATAGCAAAGTTTTTATTCGGTGAAATCAACGAGAATGACAATATTCAAAGAGACATCCTTTACGAAAAAATGCTTGTTGAAGCAAAACAAGATAGCCTTATGCTTCTCAGACAAGACATTTGGGAGAATTACCACAAAGTGCTGGCAAGAAAATTGTCTGCTGAAAAAAACGAATTCGTAGCTGAAACTAACCAGATAGATGATGACTATCAGAAGCTTCTGGCTGAGATAAGAAAAGATGCCGAGAAGAGAAGACAGGAGTATGATTTTGTGAAATTAGATTTGGAGTTCAGGGAATATAGAAAGAAACTAACCATGTCTGATTCTGATACTACAATAGAGGAGCAGTAATGCAACGTAAGTATATACTCATAATAACTTTTTTGATAATTTGGGTTGGATTATGTGCTATTGATAGAGCGACTCTCCAAGATTTTTACAATAAAACTTATGACTATATCCAAAATAATCCTGAGTCTCCAAGTTTAGCAAAATCTTTTTTCAATCTCGCTGAAACTGGAATAATCCTGAATCCAAATGATTATGGAAATAATTCCCTTTATTATGAAAAAGTGCTAGAGCTTGATCCTTATTTCCCTGATAAAGATGTTGTTTTATATAACATCGGGTACAATAGATTCATGAATGTCCTTACCCAAAGAGACGAAGAAAGACTAGATTTTTTAGAAAGGACAAGTGCATATAGCTACCCTGAAGAACTTCTGCTTTCTGAAGACAAGCTGGCGTCATCAATTTCCGCATTTGAAGAGATTATACAAAAATACAACAATTCCCCATATTATCAGGTCTCATTGCTATTTCTGGGCAGAATTCATCTAAATATTGCTTTAGATACCGCTGCTGAAGAAAGTT
>JAQVBK010000313.1 GCA_028690365.1 Candidatus Cloacimonadota bacterium | reverse complement strand
GCCCATCTGATTAATTCACTGAATTTATATACTTCCTTTATTTGATTATGTTCAAGATATTCTTCAAAATATTCTAGGGAAGATTTTATAATTTGATATTCTCTCATGGCTTTTCTCCAACCACAGCTACAACGGCATCCCACAAATTAATATTTGATGATTTGTTAGATTTATCGGGTTGCTTTTTAATAACTTCTGGAGAGTATAATTCGGCTAATGTCTTATTTGATTGCCCATCAAAAAAATCTCCTAATTGTTCCAATTGTTTCTGAAAATCAAAGTCATCTTTTGGGAACTCTCCAACTTTCAAGGCAAATAAGTCTAAAGTTGTGCTTAATAGTTCATTTCTACGATAATTACTTAAAAAAGCGTCTGAATTGAATCGAACGTAATTTTCTTCATCAATTTTGTAAATATCATACCCATTATACTCACGAATAACAGTTTGTATTTGAGAAAAATCAAAATCTTTTAGTGCTTCATTACTCCCTGACAATAATTTATAGTAAGTTCCTGCTACCATAAAGAGAGTTGAAGAATTTTTGATGTCAGAAATAACTATTGATTCAAATTTTTTGAACTTCTTCTCAACTTCCCTAAACTCTGATAATTCTGTAGAAGTAATTGTTGTCTTGCTGTTACGTTCAAACAAAAATTCAGTATTTAGCTTTGAAGAAAACAAGAAAGCAAGTCTCAAATGAAATGGAATATTTAACTTTACTTCTGTTTTGGCTTCAGCTTCGACACTCGCTTGTAGTCTTTGAGTGTTACTCCTATGAACAGTTTTAGATTTTTGACCTTTATTAGTATCTTCCAAGATATTCTGAATTGTTTCTTTATCAAAATAAATATACTTTGATATTTTATTTTCAGTCATTCCACAACCTCCATCTCAGGCAACTGCGCCACTAACTCAACTGTTTGCATCGAAACAGTAATCACACTCAAGAGCAAATCCAAGATATAACGTGGATTTTCAGGTGCAAACTCGTTTGGATCATCTATTATGCCTGACTTCTTATCCGTCTTAATCTGATATTGGTCAATAATCCACTCAATCGCTGGGCGACCATTGACAACATACTCATAAGCTTGCTCAGGAATATTTGAAATCGTGATAGATTCGTTGAAGACAATCGTATCAAGCTGACCTTTCTTCGGATGCTTCATTTTCTTAACTTTGAAGTTTCCTGAATCTTCACCATCAACAGTCACACCTTCCCAACTTGATTGATGTTCATAGTTCAGATGTAAATCTGCAAGTTTTTGTCCAATGTCAACAAAAGTTTCTTTGTTTTAGAGTATTGGAATACGTCCGATAGCTTTGCGCAAATCATTATCATCTTTTTTCACAAAATCTTGCTGGTGAGTAACACCATATATATAAAATAGGGTATCTTCTTCACTAAATCCAAATTGAGCATTCACTTCGCTCATTTCAAACATTCCAGCTTGATTTTCTTCTAACGGATAAATACCAGCTTTCTCCATAATGTCAAAATTAGGTAAATTTTGAATCATTAGTGCAGAATATTTTCGTTTTGTTCCAAGGCCTGTTGTTACCAAGAATTTGGGATTCTCTTTTAATTTGTATGAGTCAAAACGCCCTGGCATCTCTATCACTTGTTTATCATAGAACACCCATTTTTTTGTAAATGGACGGTATTGACTAAGAACAGTATTTGAATTGTCTGGTGCCAGCTCTTTACCTTTTGAAAAATTACCTCGCAAAGCTCTTGACCAGTTCACAAAATTTGGTTCTTCATTTAATTTGAAATCTAACTCATTTTTCTGACGTGCAAGTTCTGAGTTATAATTTTCAGCCATTCTATGCACGTTTGATATAGTCTGATTTTTATTAAAGCCATATACCCAATAGTCACGACTCGTATTGATTCCGTTTAATTTTTCGTTGAAAATAGAATTTTCTTCTCCAAACAATGATAGATAGTTTTCATAATTTGTATCTCGCTGATTAATCCAATCATTATTTTTATCAGGACTGATAGTTGTCCATTCAATATTTTCAATCGTTTTTGCTTCTGTCAGGACTGATAGCTTTTGTTCACGATTAAGATAGTCACCAATATCGTGGTAGTGTATTTCATGATGATCACTTCCGTCTTTGACTAAGATAGAAATAACAATTGGTGTACGACTTCCTGAACCAAAAATTTTTCCACCTTCTTTACGAGAAGTTTCCCCTTGAGTTCGTTGGTCTCCTCTCAAATTAAAGATATATAAGTGATTAAATTCTTCATAAAGAGATTTTCTCATTCCATCAGTAGCTTGAGAATCAATGAATGAACCATTAGAAACAAAAGAAATTATTCCTTGTGAACCTAATCTATTCGATGCCCAACGAAAAGCTTCTATATATGAATCGTATAATGTTTTCTTCATCTTTGCTTCAGTATATTTAGCATAAGTATCTGAAATAGATTTTTCTAATTTAGGGTATGAAATATTTGCCGAATTATCATTATCTGATTTTTGACCTGCTGAATACGGCGGATTCCCAACAATCACAGTAATCGGCACTTCTTGCTGACGTTTCAAGCGTTCATCATTTCCACCAAAGAAATCATCATCCAGCGTGTCCTCTGTTTCAGTTGATTGAAAAGTATCGGTCAGGACAATTCCCTCAAATGGTTCATAGCCCAACTCATCGCCATTAATTTCATCAAAGACGGCTTCAATATTGATGGCTGCAATATAATAGCTGAGCAAAATAATTTCATTGGCATGAAGTTCATTCACATATTTTTCAAGAATATCTTCGAGCTGGATTTCTCCTCTGTCCATCATGCCTTTTAGATAGTGAAGCGTACGTGTGATAAACGTCCCCGTCCCTGTGAAAGGGTCAAGAATATGTACCCCTTTACTGGCGATGGTTTTATTAAAATATTTTCTAAGCACATCATCAACCGAATGAATGATAAAGTCCACCACTTCCACAGGAGTGAAGACAATCCCTAAACGCTCTGTTGTTTCTTTGAAGCCTGTACGGAAGAATTTATCATAAAGGGTAACGATGATTTGTTGTTTCGCTTCTGCGTTGTCAATACCACTTGCCCGAAGTTTAACCGATTCATAAAAGGCCTCTAGCTCTTTTTGCTCTTTAGGGAAGCCAAAAGCTGAGAATTTCTTGACGATTTTTTCCATCGCATCGTTGACAGGATTATTTCTGACCACTGAGTATTCATTGAAAAGCGCATCAAAAACTGGTTTAGTAATCAAATGCTGAGCCAACATTTCCACCGCTTGTTCTTGCGTGATAGAGCTATTGACATTGTGCTGGAGGGATTTCAAAAATTGGCTAAATTCATGTGCCATATCTGAATTAGATTTTATCAATTCATTCGTGTAATCAATATGCCGTTGGGCTATTTTTGCCACGTCTTGCGACCAATCTTCCAGATAACGTCTATCGCCTACTTTTTGAACAATTTTACCGTAGATTGCACCCTCAATTTCAGCCCATTCAAAATCAAATGACATTTGACCAGAAGTTGATTCAGTACCTTCTCCGCCATTTTTCCAGTTACCGTCTTCATCATCAGGCGCACCGCCCACACCAATCACAGAGATGTT
>JAQVBK010000312.1 GCA_028690365.1 Candidatus Cloacimonadota bacterium | reverse complement strand
GGCTTAGCAAATTTTGAGAAAAGAATGCCAGGGAGCTTATCAGGCGGACAACAGCAGAGAGTAGCTTTAGCCAGAGCTCTCGTTAATGAACCCAGTGTGCTTCTCCTGGATGAGCCTCTGAGTGCACTTGATAAGAAAATCTCAGAACAAACCCGTAATGAATTGTCTGAACTGCAGAAAAAAGTTGGTATCACCTTTATCTTTGTTACCCACAACCAAACTGAAGCTTTAGCATTAGCAGACCGTATTGCTGTTATGAACGAGGGTGAGATTGCTCAATGCGATGTACCAAAAGAGATTTATGAACGTCCGATCACCAGATTTGTGGCAGACTTTATTGGCAACATGAATTTCTTCGACGGAGTTGTTGAGTCATCAGATTCGGTCGGAACCACTATTGATCTGGGAACTGAAGGAAAGATAATCTATAAAACTGACAGAATATATACTCCCGGAAAGAAAATTCACTTCTGTATCAGACCAGAAAGAATGAAAATAACTATGCTGTCTCCCGGCGAATTCGAAAACTGTCTCGAAGGAACTATCGTTCAGAAAAACTATCTTGGAGAAATTACCAAGTTTTTGGTGGAGATAAAAGAAGGTTTTCAAATTTCCATAGTTGTGCAAAACTATCTTCTCCAGCTATCTAATGAATTCTATGAAGTGGGGGAGAAGGTAAATGTTGTTTGGAGCAAAACATCCGGTGAGGTGATTTATGTCTGAACTGAAAAAGAAAACTACTGATATAAAGAAGAAATTTGCAGTAAAAGAATTCCACATTCTGCTTTTCCCACCTGTTTTCTGGTTAGTGTTATTCTTTGTGATTCCACTAATTCTCGTAATTATGTATAGTTTCAGCACCAAAGGAGTACATGGTGGGGTTGAGTTAAATTTTAGTCTAAATAATTATAGGGAAATATTTCAGGGACTCTATCTGAAAGTTTTATTGCAGTCGTTTTGGTATGCTCTGGTGGCAACTATTCTGACGTTGTCTCTGGCATACCCTATTGCTTATTACATGGCTTTTGCTCCCCCGAAAATTAAAATGCTGATTATGTTTCTGATTATACTGCCCTTCTGGACAAACTTTTTGATTAAAATGTATGCATTGATGACTATTCTTGGTGATTCAGGGCTAATAAACTCTGCTTTGATGGGGATGGGACTTATAAAGAACCCTCTTCCCATGATGAATAATACGTTTGCAGTTTTTGTCGGTTTTGTTTACTGGAATCTGCCTTTTATGGTATTGCCTATTTTCTCTTCGCTGGATAGAATGGATGTTTCTTTATTGGAAGCTTCAATGGATCTCGGAGCAAGCAGGGGGCAGACTTTTCGTAAAATAATACTTCCTTACTCATTGCCGGGTTTGGTGGCAGGAATAATCTTCTGTTTTGTTCCAACTATGGGGAATTTTGTGATTCCGGATTTGCTGGGCGGAACTAACAACTTCATGATAGGAAATGTAATAACCAGTCAATTCATACAGGCAAGAAACTGGCCTTTTGGCTCTGCATTATCAATGTTGTTGATTTTTTCGGTGATGATATGCATCTCGCTATATTTGAGATACTACAATCCCAGTAAAAATAAAAATGTGGTGGTGATGTGATGGCAGGCAATATAGCAAAAAGCAATGATCTGAAATTAGGCAACAACCTTCTGCTGAAGATTGTTACCATTTTCAGTATAGTTTTCCTGATTTCACCTTTACTGATTTTGGTTTTCTATTCTTTTAATTCATCCAGAACAATATCACAATGGCAGGGATTTTCTTTTAAATGGTACTTTTCAATTTTCAATGATAGGTCAATTTGGTTTGCTCTGAAAAATTCTCTGATAATTGCCGTCATCAGTACTTTCTTTACTACCATACTCGGTACTGCAGCAGCACTTGCAGTGGGCAAATATGCCTTTAAAGGCAAAAAACTGTTTGAGAATATCCTCTATATCCCTATAATTTTGCCGGAGATAATTTTCGGTATTTCCTTGCTGGCATTATTTATGATGATAAAATTTCCGTTGGGGATGCTCTCAATAATTGCAGCTCATATTACTTTTAGCTTTTCATTTGTTACTCTCATAGTTTTGGCAAAAGTAAATAACTTCGATAAGAATCTGGAGGAGGCAAGTCTGGATATGGGGGCAAACCGTTGGCAGACATTCCGCTATGTTATCCTGCCCAATATTGCTCCCGGAATTATTTCTGGTGCGTTGTTTGCTTTTACTCTCAGTATAGATGATTTTGTGGTAACGTTTTTTACTGCTGGAGTTGGTTCATCTACTCTTCCTTTAAAAATATACTCTCTGATAAAATACGGAATTACTCCCGGAACTAATGCGATTTCCTCTATTTTGATTTTTTTCACAATTGCTGTACTGCTTATAGTCAACAAAGCTTCGAAAACAAAGGTGACAAAAAAAAGTTATAACTATGCTTTCATTATTATCGGTGGGGCTTTATTGCTTTTTGCTCTCTACTCATTCTTTTCCGGAGATAACAAACAAGAACAGCTCAACATTTACAACTATTCAGATTACATGGATGAGGAACTGATAAAGGAATTTGAGGAACAGTATAATATAAAAGTAAATGTCGACTATATGAATGACAGTGAAGAACTGTTGTCTCGTTTGCTGATGGGTGTTGCCGGATATGATATTATTGTTCCCACCAGTTATACTGTAAAGATTATGATTGAAAACGATTTGCTCAGTCCGATTGATTTCAGCAATATTCCTAACTATGCAAATGTTGATTCCGCATTTACTAAGTTAAGCTTTGATCCGACCGGAACTTTCTATGTGCCATACTGTTATGGGATAACTGCATTGGTTTATAATAGCGAGGTAGTAAAAGAACCGGTTGATAGTTGGCAGATTATGTGGAATTCTGATTATAAAGGCAGAATTTTAATGATAGATGATATCAGAGATACATTCTTTGCGGCGTACAGACGTCTAGATCTGGATTTTGATTCTAATACAAATTCTTTGCAGAAAGCTCTGGAGCTGCTATTGAAACAGAAGCCTTTGTTAAAAAAGTATGAATCAAATATGACCTTTGAGTATCTGATCAACAAAGATGTTTATCTTGCCCATACCTGGAATGGGGCTATTGCACGTCTGAATAAAGAATATCCCCAATTTAAAATGGGATTACCTAAAGAGGGAGTTTCTTATTTTGTAGATAATCTTTGCATCCCCAAAACTGCTGTTAATAAGAAAAATGCTGAATTGTTCATAAATTTTCTCTACACTCCTGAGAATGCTGCCAGAAACATGAATAAGATTTACTATACAATGCCGGTTCCTGAGGCTATGAATTATCTCAATGATGATTTGAAGGGTAACAAAATTTTCAATCCTTTTGATGAAAAAGATATGCCGCCTATGTTTATCACAGAAGATTTAGGTGAGTTTGCCGGAGAGCTGAACAAAGCATGGACAATTCTGAAAACGAGGTAGGAATATGAGACATTTCTGCGGTCTTTCGTTATTGATTATTATGATGATATTTTTTGGCTGTAGCAGTTCCGAAAACATTGCCGGTAACAATAACGGGAATAATGATTCAGGTAATCTGGTCTATAATGGGGATTTTTCGCTGGGTTTAACTGGA
>JAQVBK010000311.1 GCA_028690365.1 Candidatus Cloacimonadota bacterium | reverse complement strand
CCGCCTTCAATGATATCTCCTACCAAGATAACACTCATATTGTTCGATAATTTCTTTGATAGTTCTGCGCCATCGGCTCTTAGAACAACATTATGTAAAAAACTAGCCGAAGTCCCTTGTACGAGTTCTCTTTTATAATTGGGGCAAGAGATATAGTATCTCTTTGTTAATCCTGAGGGGAAAGCATTCTCGATGAAAGATCTTATGTCACTAAATCTCTGCTTTAATGGTAGTCGATTATTTATTAAATCAAACTGCTCTACTAGAGATGAGGAAAATATATTTCTGTTTTTGTTTTTGTATAAACTAGAATCTTCTAGATTTGAATAAAAGTCCAAGAATATTACTGGCATGATACTCCCCCTACTTTTTTATCGTGTTCTTTGAAAAAACCTCATATACATGCAAATAATCTAAAAAGTTTTTTATTTCAAGTGAGTTCATATCACTAGTAATTTCAGATATTTTGTCAATGATGACTTTCTTTGTTATGTCGTCTAGATGCTCAAGTTTCATTAAAATCGCTGAATTATTCTTACTCAACTCTAGCTGAGCATTAGCTTCATTCAGCTTTTTTTGAAGGGTTTCGATAGCAACTGTATCCTGAGATGCCTTTTCTTCTTTATCCTGGAAAATGCTATCGATTCTTTCTGAGTACTTTACTAATACATTTTTATCATTCTCATCTAGTAAGCGCGACAACTCACTAACAGTTTCTTTCCCAAACAGATAGAATATCTTATACTGTTTATCATTAGGAATTTGATCGAAACTATCGAAATTACGATAATTATAAATTGTCGCTTTGCTTACTTCTAAGTACCTTGCTAAATCATTAACTTTAATTGAAAATTTCGTCACCAAACGTTCAAATAATTTTGATTGAATCATATAGGATACCTCTTTTCGTCGAATATATTTCTATTATACTATTAGATTCTTTTAGACACAATATAGTTGAGAAAAATTAATCAAAAATTTTTATTATTAGATATATTTAGACGTTTTTATACATTATTCATCTATTTTGAGTAAGATTTTAAGACATTTTTGTCTATTTTTACTTCACATCCATTATGAAATTTGAATGTAATACTTGAATCCCTGTGAACTACTGCATTTTCAACCAGAAACATCCAAATATGCTCATTCCTTTTATCAAGGTGGTCAGTTGCTTGGTTCAGATTCGATACGAAGGATTTCATTTTTAGTGATTGTCCTTGTTTTAAACTCCTCATCTTTAGTAATTCTTCTTGTTTAATCTGAAATCTCTCGTATCAAAGGATGAGTTCTTCATATTTCCGATTGTACTCTTCTATGCTGATATCGGTCTTTGAGTTTTTCTTTATCAATTTTGCCACAATCTCAGAAGTAATTGTAAGTTCATCGCCAATTCGTATGAGGTCTTCGTCAATCTGGGTAGTGTCGCTTAGGAACTCAACCACTTCATTAGAGTCTTGGATGATTCGATCTTTATCTTCCATCGTGACATTATAAGCTTGAATGAACTTGTTCTTTATCTCTTCTTCTGAAAGATGGGGAGTTTGGCATTTTTCTTTGTGTTTGTGGAACTTGTTATTGCATTGATAAATCGTCCTTGAGTACTTGCTGCCAGCATGCCATGTCTTTTTACCATAGAAACCACCACAGTCTGAACAGATGAGTTTTGATGCAAAGATATCAGACGATGAATATTGAACTCCTATTCTTTCACGTCTTTCCAGTTCCTCTTGCACCTGTTCCCACATATCTCTATCGATTATGGCTGGATGGTTGTTTTCAACATAGTATTGTGGTATCTGACCAGTGTTCTTGACGATGGTGTGATCCAGATAATTTTCTGTATATGTTTTTTGTAACAATGCATCGCCTTTGTACTTCTCGTTTGTAAGTATTGAAGTGACAGTATTCTTAGCCCAATTTGTGGTTTTACCTGATGGAGTCTTGATATGCTGCGATTTCAAATATCTAGCAATTCCCGTAGCAGTCTTTCCTTCCACCAGAAACATTCGATAAATCAACTTCACAATCACAGCTTGGTCTTCATCAATCACAATCTTGTCATCAACTTTTTTGTATCCGAGAAATGATTTATAGGCAAAGGATACTTTACCTTCTTGGAAACCGACTCTCTTTCCCCATGTAACGTTTTGGCTTATTGAACGTGATTCTTCTTGAGCAATCGATGCCATGATGGTAAGAATCAATTCGCTCTTTGGATCCATAGTCCAGAGATTTTCTTTTTCAAAGAATACTTCAACCCCATTGTTCTTAAGTTTTCTTACATAGGAAATCGTATCAAGTGTATTTCTCGCAAATCTAGATATCGACTTCGTTATAATCAGATTGATTTTCCCATGAAGCGCATCGGTTATCATTCTATTGAATTCTACACGCTTTTTAGTGCTTGTTCCTGTGATTCCTTCATCGGCATACACTTTCGTATATTCCCAGTCTGGTCTTTCTTGGATATACTTTTGATAGTAGTTTACTTGTGCTTCATAGCTTGTATATTGTTCATCAGATGTGGTTGAAACTCTGGCATAAGCTGCGACCTTTCGCACATGGATAGAACCTATTGGCATTTGGGTTACAGGATTAACCGTTGATGGAATGATTGTAACTTTAGCCATGATGAATACCTCCTTGATGTTGTTTCAATGCTCTTTGTTTAGCCTGCTCCCTCATTACAGGAGTCCAACAATCACTTTTTGAACTTGTCCATTGATATTCTCTCCTTGTTCCATCCTTCATGTGAAACTGAAGCACTCTATTAGACATAACGATTATCATACTGACCTTTGAATTGAAACAGGCTTCATTATATTGGTCCATACTTAAAATTTGTTTAGAGGCTTCAACGATTATGTTATGAGGGACTTGTTTTGAATTGCATGCTTCTTTTCCTTTTGTGACTGATAGAGCACATTTCCATATTTCGTTATGTGGTGTCGTTTTGTGAGTATACGCTCTACCACAAATTCCACATCGTATCATTCCTTGAAAAGGATAATGTTTCTTCTTTGAAGGTGATTTGATTCTTTCTGATTTCTTTTCTCTGATTCTTTGGACTTCATCAAATAGTTCTTTACTGATAATTGGCTGATGGTTGTTTCTAACTGCGTACCGATCAAGTTCACCTGAGTTGATAATCTTTCTTTTGGACAGGTGATTCTCACGATAAGTTTTCTGAAGAATCAAATCGCCAGTGTAATTGTAATTTGATAAGATTGTCATGATGGTGGATCGATTCCATTTGGCTGAGTATTTAGGTTTAATTCCTTTTGAATCAAGTATCTTCCCAATGGCATCTGCGCCTTTTCCTTCAATGTATAACTGGAATATCAAACGAATAGTATCCTCTTCTTCTGAAATCAGTATCAGTTGTTTATTCTCTAGTTTATATCCATAGCAGGAGTTTCCTCCCCATATGATGCCTTGTTCGAAATCCTTCTTGATTCTCCACTTCATATTTTCTGACACGCTTCTCGATTCTTCTTGAGCCATAGATGCAAGAAGTGTGATGATCATCTCTCCTTCACCGCTGATTGAATGAATGTTCTGTTCTTCAAAGAAAACATCCACATTGAGTGCCTTTAGCTCTCTGACGGTTTCAAGTAGAG
>JAQVBK010000310.1 GCA_028690365.1 Candidatus Cloacimonadota bacterium | reverse complement strand
ACATCGTGGAGACTACAATAATGAAGAATTCTTAATAAAAGAGATTGATTTTTTATCCAAAGCGTTGAAAAACTTAACAAGCTGGTTTTTTTATGTATAATTGTTAAAGAGGTAGACATGGCTATTATTGCTTTTGTGAATGTGAATAAAAGTTACGGCGGATATGATGTCTTGAAAGATGTCAGTGTTGATTTGAATGCTAATGAGCAAGTAGCACTAATAGGCCGTAATGGCACTGGAAAGACAACAATATTTAATATAATCGCTAACATATTAGATTTTGACAGCGGGAGTTTGTATGTAGAAAAAGGATTAAGGATAGGTTACCTTCAACAGCTTTATTCGGATTTTGGAGATAAAACTTCAAAAATGGTTATTGAAGAGGCCTTCAGCCACATAAGAGAGATAGAAAACGATATGAATGAGATTCATAAGCTTATGGCTGCAAACCCGCATGATAAAGCACTTATACGAAGTTACAGCGAACTGAATGAAAAATTCGAGTTCCATGAAGGATACAGCCTAAATGAAAAATTCAACAGAGTTACTAAGGGATTAGGAATTCCTGATGATGTACTTTCTAATCAAGCTTCAAAACTTAGCGGAGGCGAGCTTACTATGATAATGCTTGCAAAAGTGCTGCTTATGAATCCAGATATACTTCTTTTGGATGAGCCTACTAACCATTTGGATTCTGGTGCGTGCGAATGGCTGGAAAAATATATAAATGAATTCAAAGGAACAGTTCTGTATATTTCGCATGACAGATATTTTATTGATAACACAGCAATGAAAGTGCTTTATCTTAAGGATGGGGAAATAAAGGAGTACAGGGGAAATTACTCTGCATTTCTGCTTCAAAGGATTGAGGAACAGGAAAGGCATCTTAAACTTTACGAAAGACAGGAAAGAGAAATGTCAAGACTTCGTGAAACAGCACTTAAGATGCGTAACTATGGGACTGAGATAGCAATTAAAAGAGCTAAGAATCTTGAAAAAAGAATGGAAAGAATGGATATCTACGATAAGCCTGTGACAGAAAAAGAATTAAGGCTTACTTTTCAAGAGGAAGAAAAAGTAGCCAAAGAGATATTTTATGTAAAGAGCATTGAGAAATCTTTCGGGGGAAGAGTGCTTTTTAATGATGTTTCCTTCATTATGAGAAGCGGGGATAAAATTGCTCTTATCGGACCCAATGGTGCAGGTAAAAGTACTTTAATTAAGATAATAACAGGGCAAATTGAAGCGGATAATGGTATAGTAAAAAGACCAAAAAGCGTCAGATACGCTTATCTTGAACAAAGTGTATCTTTCCCAAATGAAGAACAGACGGTATTGGATCTTGTCTGTGAGCAGTTGGGTATGACAATACAGTCTGCTAGGAATCTTTTAGGGAAATTCCTTTTTTCAGATGAAGATGTTTTTAAGAGGGTCGAAAGCCTGTCTGGAGGCGAGAAAAGCCGTCTTCGTCTTCTTCTGGAGATGCAACAGGGGGTCAATCTTCTGATTCTCGATGAACCGACAAATCATCTGGATATTTCTGCTAGAGAAGAGATATAAGAAGAACTGTCCATGTTTGGAGGAAGCATAATATTTATATCTCATGACAAGCATTTCATAAATAAATTTGCACAGAGGATATTCGAACTGGAAGATGGATCTTTCAATGTCTATGAAGGTAATTATGATTATTACCTTACTAAAAAGCAGGCTTTAATACAGCAGGAGAAAATTTCAAAACCAGTTGCAAAAAAGCCATTTGAAGGAAAAAAGGAAAAAAGAAGGAATGATTCTAAAAGAAGATTTGTGGAGCAGAGTATTAAACAGTTGGAAATTGAGCTTGATATAATTAAGAAAGACATAGAGAAAAGTGTAACTGATTATGAAAAACTTCTTGCTTTAATGGGGCAGAAAGATAAGTTAAGCGCTCAGATGGAATCATTATATGAACAATGGCTGGAAATGGAAGAAGAATAATCAATGTCTTCTTCGTCTTGTTGAGAGTAAAATAATTACGATTATAAGAATTATTAGTGATTGAAGTATGACATATGTCCAAATGTCATCATACTTTGTTTTTTCGCCTTGAGGGAGTTTTGGAGAAGGCGTCTGGCTTGGTTTTACAGTTGAAGACGGAGATGGTGAAGATGATGGAATCTCTGACTGAGATGGAGAAGGCTGGATTGTTGTAACTGGAGTAGTAGTAGGTGTGGGTGTATAAGTGGGAGTTTCAGTAACAGTAGGTGAAGGTGCAGATGTAGGTTCTGGTGCTGCTGTAGGGGATACTGTAGGATTAGGAGTCGCAGTAGGCTGTACAGCATTTAGGTTCATTTCCACAAGTATGCATACAGGATGGTACTGTACCGAATTATATGTCTTTTGCAGATATTCATTGGTAGTGCCATTCTGATTTATAAAAACAGTTTTTTCAGTTATATCATATGTGTAATTCAGTATAAGCGTATTTGTTGCTTTGTCATACTGGGCATGATTATCTTCATTGGATATGCTCTGTGAAAGTATTGTTCGGTTATCAAGATATGCAGTTGAAGATATCTCTACATTTTGAATATTGAAAAGGTTATTAGCAGAATACATGACGGTCTGACTGACCGAATAGCTTTCATCAATTACTATTGATGAAGGATAAACAGCATGCTTTGAGTATAGAAGAGTATTATTTGAAATGCTGGCTGCATCAGCATGATTTATCCACTGGGCATTCAAATCAGCTTTGAGCTGAGACAGAGGAAGAAATGTGAAATACTCACCTTTGTAGAGAGTGAGATAAAAAGAGTCTTTTACAATATCTTCTTCTTTTACATTTACATATATGAAATATATCTGGCCGCCGTCGTATATGCTGCCCTGTTCATATATTACTCCTACTGGCGCGCAATTGGCAGTAAGCGGGAGTGTGTACAATATTATGAATGTTAATAATATAGGTAGTATTTTTTTCACAATCAGCTCTCTTCTGCAATATTAGCAGATAATACTGATAAATTCAAGAAGCGTGATGAACATAATATTGCATATCTGATTAATTGATTGTGAAAATGCAATTATTTATGAAATAAAAGATGGAAATCGTGTATAATTGACTTATTATTTTAAGGAAGGTACAGACATGCTTGATAAAAATACTATTTACGATGTGCTAACTGCTGCTGTAAGCAAAGGAGCAGACTTTGCTGAAATTTTTCTGGATGATACAGTTGCAAGCAGTATTAACTATGTAGACAGACAAGTTGAGTCCACTCAGTCCGGGCGAGATTTCGGTATAGGTATAAGAGTAATCAAAGATCTTAACTGCGTATATGTATATACTAACAGTTTTATTAAAGAAGAAATGATAAGGACAGCATTAAAGGCAGCAGCTGCTATGGAATCTGCAAAAAAAGATATTTCAATTAATTTGCGCAAGAGTGAGATTTCAAACAGGAATATTATTGAAATTATGCCAGATGCAATAGAGAAGAAAGAGAAACTTGAGTATCTGAAAAGAGCATATGAGACTGTCATAAGTTACGATCAATGTATAAGACAGGCTTCAATAATGCAGATGGATAAAATTCAGAATATATTGATAGCAAATACTGAAGGTCTTTTAAAGCAAGATCAAAG
>JAQVBK010000309.1 GCA_028690365.1 Candidatus Cloacimonadota bacterium | reverse complement strand
ACTCTCTGCAATCCTGGGCGTCAAACCAGTTCCCAACCATATCCATAACCTGGTCAGTAATATTCAGTGCGGTTAATGCAGCAGGTTTGGTGTAGATATCAGCAGGAATGCTGTCTGGGACTCCATTTGGATATCTGGTCGGGATATAAAGTCCATCAAGTGGTGCTGCTTCAGAACGAAGGGTGAGAAAATCTTTGTCATATTCTCCACATCTTCGAATAAGTTTTATTTGAGTGACCGGTGACGATCTCTTCTCCCTGGGCATAGAGAAATGCTTTCAGAGCTTTTTCTGTGATCTGTTGTGACAAAAAACAGACCAGATGGTAACACTCCGCATCAAAGAGCACCTGTGCCCCTTTTCTATCTGCTTTTGCCTGCATAAGCCATCTGTAGCCTTCAGTAATCGGTTTATTTCTCATAGATTATCTTTCCATTTTTGATTATTTCTCTGATGAATGGATTATCTTTATTCCTCTCGAATTCTTCAGGTGTATATACTATTATATCGGTTGGAACGGATGGAAGTATTGTTTTGTAGAAATACATTAATCGTTCAATAAAGGGAAGATCGGTATCCATCACAATGAAGAGGTCAAGATCACTCAATTGTCCGGCGGTGTTTGTTGCACAGGATCCAAAGAGAATGATTTTCAATGCTCCCATCTCCTTGAAACGTTTGGAAATTCTGTTTAACTCTTTATGTAATTCCTGAAGATGTAAGGTTCGCAGTTCATGGGTGATCTCTCTTTGCGTCTTCATGTATCTGTGATTCTCTGTTATTTATTCAAAAAATTTCATTCCCGGTATGTTCGTGATATTCTTTTGTAGCCTGATATTATGAGTCATGAGTGAGAAATCATAAGTCTCATGGAGGATCACCTTCGCCCCTCATCAATTATCTTCTCAATAGAATTGCTATTTAATTCTCTTTTTATAGAATATTCGATTTCTTCTGCATCATATTCTGATTGGATATCCCGAAATGATATGCTCCCGTTTTTTTCCATGAAGAGATCGGATAACTGCTTGTCTGAGTGGGTCAGACGTCTTATTTTCGTTCACTATTCTTCTCACTCCATCCCTTTTTACTTCTGTCCGACGGGGAACAATCCTGGTCCATAAGAGAACCTATGGTATGAACCAATTGTTCCGGTATTAGGATTTGAACGATTATTGTTTATCTGCTATGATTAATACCTTACCTCCTCCTTTCTCCATGATATTATTTATGATCATGTATAACTACTCAACGAGACACGAAAGGACCTGATACTAAACGATTAAAATAAATCAGGTTGTGGCACCATCAGGAGTGAAAATCCATGTTTGAGATGATGTTTCCGGAAAGGGGATTATGGGCCTTAGGTTTTCAAATGGCAGTAAAAACTTTTCAATTCATAGAGAGTATTGTATGAATAAGGTACAGGTGAACATCTTGGTTGATCAACCTCCTCTTAACAAGGATCTCATTCTCAAAACGATTCGTGAACTCTCTCCTGAATTCCGGACCGTATATAAAGTAAAACGTATGGGTTTATTTGGCTCTTATGCATCTGGGTCAGCTCATGAGCACAGTGATATCGACATCCTTGCGGAGTTTGAACCCAGAGCTGATATATGGGATTTATCTGGATTAAAAATAAAACTGGAGTCCATATTTGGGGTTTCTGTTGATGTTACCACAGTATCTGCCCTTAAGCCAGATATGCGTGATTCGATTCTGGCAAATATTGCATATTCATGAGAAATTCAAAACAAGTTTAGTGGTGTAGCAATTACATATACTGATTTTCGTTATAGGTAAGAAAAAATGACTGTGACGATTGATTGCATTTATGATGGAGAAGTATTCCGTCCTCTGGAAAAAATTGATCTGAAAAAAGGCGAACGATTAACTATTCATATAGAGCGTCATATTTCTTTATATCCTATTGTACTACAGACTCCGGTTACTGATGATCTTATCCAGTCATTGCGGAGAGAGTCGTGGACATCTTTATTTATATAATCCCTGATGATCTGTTAAAGGTTCACAGAAAGAACCTGGTTCATCACGTATTGAGTATATTTTTCGAATAATTCGTTTTGAGATGGATTCAGGGAGTTTAGATAATTGTTTTTCTGATGTTGGAGAAAAAACAACATTATATGTCATGAATTCCAAACTTTTTCAAAATTATCTCCCCTGGAATACCCTTTCCCTCCCGGATTTCCTGTTCTGCCTTTTCAATCTCCAACCATTCATCATCTGATATGGTTTCATCATCTATTGCGAGATGGATAAGTCGCTCAATGATATCACTCATTGTTTCATCGGGAGATTGACGTAATTCACCCAAACGTTCGACTATTTCAGATCGAACACTGATTACTGCATCACAGGGCATGAATACGGATATGTTTCTTTTGAGAATTAAAAATCGTCTTGTCTGACAATTATTACTCTCTTTATTATTTCCCAGATTGATAAAACGCTTAATGAATTGTTTGAAAAATGAGAGATGAAGATGCCAGGTTAGATCCAGGAATGTTCATACGGGGTTAGTCGTTTATGGAAACTCCTTATATATTGGATTGTGTCAGAGTATCATTCAGTTGTTCTTTCACAAAATGATATAAATCTGGAAGGTCCTGCTCAATAATCAACCATATTCTGGTTACATTTACTTCGGTATACTGATGAACAAGAATATTTCTCAGACCAGCAATATCCTGCCATGGGATGTTGTGATTCCTATCTTTGATGTGATCTGAAAGCCTCTGGGTTGTTTCGGCGAGGATTTGTAGTTTTCTGATAACTGCATCCTGAGTCTTGTCATCGGATAAAAAATATTCATATCCGTCCTTTGTGTATTCACGAATTTTTTTAATATATTCATCAATCAGGATGAGATAATATCTATCATCCTTCATAGGGATATTGCCTCATGAAGAATCTTATCTTTAATATACCAGTGAAGACACTCCGGTTCAACAATGTCAATTTTTATTTGAAGGAAGTCTTCCAGTTCCCTGATGAGTGCCACCTGGTCAAGGAGGTTTCTGCTCGCATCAATATCTGCAAGAATATCGAGATCGCTATCCTCTGTTTGTTCCCCTCTTACAAATGATCCAAAAATCCGGATATTATCTGCTCCGTGTGATTTTGCAATTGAAATAATTTCATTCCGGTGACTCAGAATTTCCTTCAAGGATCGGATTTTTTCATCTTTTTTCATACGGTTTCTGTATATTTTCAATTATTATCAAAATTTTCAGGAATAGTCCATACATATTGCACAATAATCATCTCTTAATCAAGCCATCGCAATTTTTCTAATTGATGGTCAATTTATTTCTGATATGTTTCTATTGTGTTTTGTCATAAAAAATATTTTGATATCTCTGTATTCATAATTTCCCAAAAGGCAGTCTGGTTGGTTTACTTTGAACTTCGGAATATCTTAACTTAAAAATTCTGTGTTCGCTGCATAACTAAAATTTACCGCCAATAATGCTGTGTTGGAAGTAATGAATCATGCCCGATTCAATGTCGTGTCTGATCGTCGAACAGCAGGAACGGGTTTATCCGGAGAAAGTAACTAAATCTCCTCACGTGTATGACCTGATATTTTGGTTTACATTGATG
>JAQVBK010000044.1 GCA_028690365.1 Candidatus Cloacimonadota bacterium | reverse complement strand
TTTGGTGATCCGTCGGTAGTTGCTTATCTGACTCAGGGGTCTGTTAACAATGTGACTTTTGAACCGCTGTTGCCGATGGGTTCTAATGAATTTACGGTAAATGCATCTACCGGCTCTTATGTGGCGATATCAATGGACGGAGTTCTGCACGGAGCAGCTCTGGTTGGAAGCAGTGGAACAGTAAATGTCCCACTTACAGCTTTTACGCAGACTGGGAACGCTGACATAATTGTTACAAAACCTCAATATCAACCTGTGATTACAACCGTAACAGTTGCTCCCCTGGCAGGACCATACGTAGCAATAGATAGTTACAGCATTAGCTCAGGCGATGATGACATCATTGAATACGGAGAAATCGTATATCTTACCGTTACCTTGAAGAACATCGGTACTGAAACAGCAACTTCTGTAAATATGAACATCTCAGAAAGCGATGCCTTTGTGACTCTGAACGACAACAGTGAATCTTTTGGAAATATAGCGGTCGGAGCCAGTGTAACCAGAACCAATGCTTTCCGCTGGACGATGAGTAATACAGTCCCCAACAATCATGTTTTTACGATAAATACAAACATCTCATGTGTTCAGGATAGTTGGACTCCATCAATGAACTTCACAGCTTACAGACCCGACATCAACATTTCTCAGGTAGCTGTTAATGACGGAGAAAACAATCAATTAGATCCTGGTGAAACAGCCGATATAACTGTTACTCTTAGTAACAGCGGAGGCGCGAAAGCTAACAATGTCGCCGGTCTGTTGACTACAACCAGTCAATATGTTACAATAAATTCCAATTCATCTTCAATAGGAGTAATTGCTGCCGGTAGCAGCGGAATAGCTCAATTCAACGTGACAGTTTCCGGTAATACGCCAATCGGTCAAAATGTCAGTTTTGGACTGGCAATAACTGCCCATAACAGTTACACAAATAATAATACTTTCAACCAGACTGTGGGATTAAACTTAGAGGATTTCGAGAGTGGAGACTTTTCTTCTTATCCCTGGACTTTCAGTGGAAATGGTAACTGGACTATATCAAACTCATTACCTCATGAGGGAACCTACTCTGCCAAATCCGGAACAATAGTTCATAGTCAGACAACAAGTTTGATTTTAACAGCCGAAGTCTCTGCAGCGGGAAATATCTCATTTTATAAAAAAGTGTCATCAGAATCTAACTATGATTTTCTGCGATTCTATATTGATGATGTACAACAGGGGCAGTGGTCAGGAACAGTCGCCTGGTCACAAGAGACATATACTGTGGAAGCAGGGAACAGAACTTTCAGATGGAGCTATTCCAAAGATGGTTCTTTAAGTTCAAATGATGATTGTGCCTGGATTGATTATATTGTTTTCCCGGCGTTTGAGGTTCCTTCACCTTCTTTCAGCGTAACGCCTGAGACACTCAACTTTGGCTCAGTTTTTGTTGAACAGTCTTCTCAGCAGAGCATCACTATAACCAACAGCGGTGGAGCAGCTCTTTCCGGGAGTATTACAACGCCCTTAGGCTACACTGTTCAGACTCGTTCTGAGAGAGAAAGAAGGGAGAATATAAGCAGAGAAACTTTCAGAAATGAGCAGGAAATCAGCAAAAGTGAGGAATTAGATAGAAATACCATAAACTATACTATTTCTACCGATTCATCTCAGGAATTCACAATAGTTTTCTCCCCGCCCAATGCAGCCACATACAATGGCAATATAGTTATCAGCAGCAATGACGCCAATAATCTGACCACCAATGTTTCAGTAAGCGGAAGTGGAGTTAATCCGCCTCAAGTAGCGATATCACCGCAGTCAATTAGTAAAAATCTTTCAACTGATGCTACCGGAACAGAGATTCTGACAATCTCCAATACCGGTGGGGCAAATCTGACTTATGAAGCAGGATTCGTTTATGTAAGCAGGAACAGAACTACATTACTTGAAGAGAATTTTGATGCTTCTACAGATCTTCCAACTGGTTGGCAGATAGTTGATAATCAGGGAAATGGTCAGGTCTGGCAGATTGGGACACATTCAAATGGACTAATTATAGTGTCCGGAAACTATATATATCTAAATAGTGATGGTTTTGGTTCAGGAGAATCACAAAATAGTGATCTGATTTCTCCTATAGTTGATTTAACTAATTATAACAATGTTACACTTTCATTTACACACTACTTTAATCAATACCAGGAAGCGTCTTCTGCAACTCTGTTATATTCAATAAATGATGGTATCGATTGGACTCAAATTCAGCAGTGGACAGAAGATACTGCAAATCCTGATGATTTTTCTCAATTATTACCAGAGTTAACGGGGCAGGATAATGTTAGGTTCAAGTGGAATTTTACCGGGAGTTATGCCTGGTTTTGGGATATTGACGATGTTTTGCTAACTGCAGAACCAATTGGTCCTGTCTATAATTGGTTATCTCTTGATGGTCAATCTACTTCGGTTGGAAATGTAGCAGCAGGAAGAAATGCTCAGATAAGTGTTCAATTTGATACGGAAGGCTTGGAGTCTGGAATGTATCAGGCTCAGATAAACCTGACTACAAATGATCCAAGAAGTACTTCGATTGTTATTCCCGTAAGTTTGATTATTGAAGGAATCAGCAGTCCAACGAATGTTTCAATAGAGTTTATAGGGGGCAGAGCAGTTATAAGCTGGGAGGCTGTGTCAGGTGCTACTTCATATCTGATTTACTCTTCTGATGAGAGCACCAGTAACTTTGTAATTGATAACAGCGGAACTTTTAATGGAACATCCTGGACTTCTGCTCCTATAAACGGAGAAGTAAAGAAATTCTATTTTGTAAAAGCTGTGAGATAATAAGCTTGCTATTCTGTAGACCCTGATGATTGCTTGTCAGGGTCGCTCTTTTTTAACCAGCAATAGACAGCAACCATATCATCTTCATCTGCCCGATAATGAACTCCTTTGCCAAATTCAGTATGCATCCCATGGTCAGAAAAAAGAAGGATTTCTCCCTTCCAGTTTGCTACCAATGATTCAACATACTTGTCCACTTCTTTAGCCTGCACAATTCTTTCATTTGAATAAGCTCCGAATTTATAGCCGGTACCATCAATGGAGTGTAAGTGAACGAAAATAAAATCATGATGAGTAAGATTATCCAATGCAGTCAGATAAATCTCATCGTCAGCATGTCCATCTGCGTTTTCATCATTTGAGCGGATGATTCTAAAACTACTGCTGAAACCCATTTTATCATCAGTTATAATCAAACCGCTTTGATCAGGAAAATCCTTCTGTGGGAATAACTCTGCGTGGCTCTTATCTGACTTAATACCAGTAGAAAAAGCAAGCAGATTGTTTTCAGTATCGGGAGGATAAACTGCTCTGAGCGGTGCAAAATCTGTTTTTGAAAGGAAAAGCTCGGGTTCATTACTCTTGAGATATTGCAGAAACTTCCAGCCAAGGCTGTCTATCAGAATTATTAATAGGGGAGATTTTGTGTCCCTTATGTCCGTAAAAAGGTCTTTCATGCCTTCTTCAGGGTAGTTTTCCCAAACGGCAGCAATTGGCAGAGATTTCCATGAAAAAAAACTACCTTCAAAACGAAAATGCTGATAGAAGCCGGATTTATCTACGAGTATTTCCTGACCATCTTCTAAGACTAAAATAAGATTATCACTGACCAAATTAAAAATCTCAGATTGCTTTTTCTTCTTGAGTTTTACTGCTCTATAACCATTTTTTCGACTTTCACCGATTTTCTCATAATCGGCAAGAAAGTATTCAAATGGAGATACTCTGGCAATTTCAGAAGTTTCCTGCAAATGAAAAAGCGTTTTTTCTTTGTAAGGAGAAGAAAAGCAAATGTGGGCAATGTTTTTGATATTACAGACTTCCGGCAAAGAATCTGCTTTTGAGTGAAAACCGTTTTCATCATAGATTAGATTTATTTTATGGAAAGCGTCTTTTCTTATTCTGACAGCCGTTTCGTCATTTCCGGCGATAATTGCTTCATCAAAATTCATCTCTGATTTCATCTCCAATTGTTTGCTCAGATTACCACTAACCAGGAATAGTGGTTCTTCCAAGTTACCGTATACTTCTAGTAGTGGTTCTGAACAAGACAAAACTTTGAACAGAATCAGAGAAATTGCTACCAGGGAAAGCTTTTTGCAAACTCCCATGTTTAATGAATTTCGATTTTAATGATTTTATCCAAATTCCCGAAAATTGACTGGTAATCTGATTTTTGAACACTACCATTCTCAAAATGAACTGTGAAATTGCTGTTTTGAGGTAGAAATTTTGACAGTTTGTTGGAAAGATTTTCACATGAATCACGGAAGAGAATAGCTTTATCATCAGATTGCAGATACATAAGATTTTTTGTCCACATACCGCCAGGGAAAGAGATGCTGCGCAAATGATAGTGCCGGTCTTCTTTGACTAACACAGCTTCTTTTAGAAGTGTCTGATAATCTAGCTTGTGTGAGATATCGTCACTGCTCTGCATAAAGAAAACTCCTTCGGTGTGAAGGTCTGTCTCTTTCAGCAAATCATAAAGTGTGTAGCCGGACACATCGACAAATGGAGGCAGTTCTTTGCGAATTGGCTTTGTTTTCAATATGCTTTCTGCAATATAAATGACTACCGGAGAGACTAGAAAATCTTCCTGGAGAAGTTCGATAGTGGCAATATTCTGAATCCAGTACATCTCTCTCTTTTCAGGGACTATCAGTCGATTAGCATAACGAGGTTTTTCTCCGTTCAGTTTCAGTGCAATTATTGGTTTTGTAGATTCAATGTCTTCAGCTGATAGTTCAATCTGATAGTTATCTTCAGATTTGAAAACGATTGATTGATATTGCTTGAAGTTGAGATTGTTGAGAATATCTGTGAGAGAAATTCCCTGCCAGATGTCTTTTTTTACGATACCTTCTTTTTCGCGTTCGGTAGTTATCTCAATTTCAGTGAGATTGGTTGATTCGAGATCAAACTCAATGCTGGAATTTTGATTGAGAATTGTAACTGAGTGCAGATGAAATGCAAACAGCAGTAGGATGAAATACTTTTTCATGATACCTCTTAGAATAATTTGTAACGGTTAAGTTTTTGATAAAGTGTAAAGGCGATGATTCCACCTGTAATTCCTGAAATAATGGAAGCTAATAGTGCAATCATTAAGGGTAAAAAAGCTAATCTCATAATGAGAAAAGTCACAATTACAGTCCCGCTGACATTGGCTGAAGTACAACTTATCACCTGAGCTGTGAGTGTTGATTTATCCCGAAAAAAGATAAGAGAGAAATCAGCTATCAATCCCGGAATTGAGTAGCTGATGAGAGAAAATGCTCCGTGGCTGCCAAAATGTCCGATAGCCAGCATCGCAAATGCCTGGGTAAGCCCAACTAAAAAGCCGGTACCGGTTTTACCTGTTACTGCCAAAGCTATGGATATCCACATCATGTAGAATCCTCCGGCTAAAGCTCCCCCTGGGATCATTAATGGAACTGAGATTAAATGAATAAGGGGAGTGACGATAGGTTTTATCGCCATCCCCATTGCAGAAAAAATTGCTATATAAAGCAGATTTCTGGTACTGAACTGTTTTAGAAACACTATCTTTGTTTCTCGACTAACTCAATTCTTATCAGACCTTTCACCGGCTTGAAGTCTTCAGTCATCGTGGTTGCATTTGGGAAAATTGCTCTATGACTGTAACCCGGGAGCATATAGCCATTCTGAACAGCATCCCATGAGAAGAGATTGTTGGAATCAGAGTTTACCCAACCGTCATCTGCAACAAACTGGTAATCAAAATCCTGTGGGTTTTTGGTTACAAAGCTGGGAATCAGGTTTGCCAGGGAAAATCCTTCCTTGCTCAAAGTGTCACCATTAGTGCTGTAATAATTTACTTCTGATAAGTCGAATGCTCCAATCTCAAAATGATACATTGTGTTATCAGCCTTTTTTATATCTACTTTGTAATATGCTTTGAAATAGTAAGCATATTTTACATTAAATGCAGACTCAACTGAATCGTCTGGGAAATAGGTACGTCGGGAATTGTTCTTCAGCAAATAACCAGAATCGAATTGTGAGAAGGTTAGGTCGGAGTAACCTTTGGTTCTGGGTGTGTAAGGACCGTTGGGGTCATCATCGCCCGAGACAATCTGATACATGTAGGAATCTCTTTCATCATAGTCTTTTGTGAACTCGATGAATTGTCCCAGAGGATAGCCGTATACGGTACTACCGTTATACTCTACCTGAACTGAATCATAAACTGTGAAATCGTTGGGGATTGTGAAAGTGAAGTCGGGTTCCGAAGCTAGTTCCGGTGTTCCGGTTTCTTCAACCGGACTGGTTGAATCGCTTTCGCTGCATGCTGTTAAAAAAAGAAATAACAACAAAATGAATGTGAGTAAAACTGTGTTTTTCATAATTCTCTCCTCCTATTTTTTAGGAAGGCGTGTTTAATACGATTTGATAGTCATATTATCGCCTTTCCAGTGGGAGGCATATCCGTTTCCAGATATACCCTATCGGCTTAGTTTCATGCCAGAGAGATTATTAATCCGGGAATTAATTCTCTGTCAGGTTTAGAATTTTCAGCTCGACGATAAAGTCACATTTTTTTTGAATGATTTGTTGTCAAGAGAGAGATTGCTATACCGCAAGCACTTAGTTGGAAGAAAATTATAGTATAGAGTTTGATTGAGTTGGTGTTCTCAGGAAAGTTAACGGTTGCAATCTTAAAATAAAAAAAGGCTCATATGAGCCTTAGATTATTTCTTTTTATGTCTGTTTTTTCGAAGTCTTTTCTTTCTTTTGTGAGTCGAAATTTTATGACGTTTTCTTTTTCTTCCGTTTGGCATTAATCCTCCTTTGTATTATCATGTGGCGTTAAGTCTTCTATGGCAAATAATTCATCTTTGAATGATCGTGAGAATTTAAAAGTGGGTACAACTCTTTCAGGAACTGGTATGGTCACATTGGTCTTAGGATTTCTACCCATGCGAGGTCTTCTGGCTTTAAGCTTGAAAGTTCCAAACCCTCTAATTTCTATGTGGCTTCCATTCTTCAGGCTTTCTTTAATGGCTTCAAGGAAACTGTCAACTATAACAGCTGCATCTTTACGGATTATGCCAGTTTCGGTTGAAATGTTTTTTACTAAATCTGCTTTTGTCATTTCCTTACTCCTTCATGTTTTTATTTGAATCCATTATATAATTCATAGTTTTTCATTGTTTTCAGACAACCTCTTCAGTTCCAATATGTTAATGGAATATCAATTAAAAAGGTCAAGACTTTTGAACCTAAAAAAAAACTGAGGTAAAATTTGCAAGTAAAAAGATAATTTATTTGTATACAGTTAATTAAAAGCCTGAGTTGATGTTTAAAATAGAAAATGTATAATAAATAACTTTTGATTGATTTGGATTTTATAAATCGGGTTAGCTTACAGATAAATTACTTCTGAATGAATATCATCATTATAGAAGCAAAATATTTGATTTTTTTATTGCACAAAAAAAGGCATATTTAAAGTTGTCGACTACGTTAAATGAGTATAGATACAAAATTTATAAATCTGGAGGATTGAAAATGCACGGTTTTAGAAAGCATGGCAAAATAATTATTTTCGTTGTGGCCATTATTTTTATTGTGGGAATGGCTACTGCAGGGCTGTTGGATATATTCCAACCAAAACCTTATGTAGGAAAAATTGCGAACAAGAAAATCACAATTGCAGAATTTGATAGAGTTTTAAGAAACAATGTTGCAAGTTACATGGAAGAAAATGAAGGTGTAGAACTTAATGAAGCAACTCTCAAACAATTAAATGACAAAACATGGAATCAATTAATTCAACAAATAGTTCTGGATAGAGAAATCAAGCGAATGGGTATCAAGGTTAAGGATAAGGATGTGGTAGACAAAATGTTAAATGACCCTCCTGATTTTGTAAAAACTGCTCCGATTTTTCAGACTGACGGTGAATTTGACAATGCTAAATATAAAGAAGTATTGGCATCTGATGAACGAATTGTTCAATCTATAGAAATGTATATCAGAGGTAGTTTACCATACGAAAGATTATTTGATAGAATAAAGAGTCAGGTTACTGTTTCTGAAGAAGAAGTAAAAGATGATTACATTGCCAAGAATGATAAGGCTGATGCCAAAATTATCTTTTTTGACCCTAAAAAGATAAGTGATGTTTCGGTTTCTGAAGAAGATACCAAGAAGTATTATGATGAAAACAAAGAAGAATTCAAGAAAGATCCTGCTGCAAAATTGAAATATGTTAAGATGAGTCTGGAACCTAGTATTGCTGATAAAAATGCTCTGAGAGACAGTGCAATGACAATTTATCAAATGGCAAAGTCTGGCGAATCTTTTGAACAGCTTGCAAGGGATTATTCAGAAGATAATTCGGCAGCTAACGGTGGAGATCTGGGTTTCTTCGGCAAAGGTAAGATGGTTCCTGAATTTGAAACTACTGCTTTTGCTCTCAATGTTGGTGAAATTAGTGAACCTGTTTTATCACAATTTGGATATCACATTATTAAACTGGAAGAAAAAAGAAAAGCAGAAGACGGCTCAGATGAAGTAAGGGCGAGACATATACTTTTCAAACTAAGTGCGTCTGAAAAAACTAAAAATGACCATAAATTGAAAACTGATGAGTTTTATGCATTGACCAAAGAAAAAGGAATTGAAGCAGCAGCAAAAGAGATGGCTCTATCTGTATCTGAAACTCCTGAATTTTACGAAAACGCAACTTACATTAGTGGAATCGGTAGAGAAGAGGCTTTGGTAAAATTCGCTTTTGATAACGAAGTAGGAGCTGTTGCAAACAAGATTGAAAATAGCAGGAATGATGTTTTTATATCGGAAGTTTCTTTCAAAATTGGTACACATTACGAAGAATATGACAAGGCAAAAGCCAGAATAGAATCAAAAATTAAGAACGAAAGACAGGTAGCGGCTGTAATAGAGAAAGCAAAGCTATTTGCTGAGTCTAATGAACAGAGTAATTATCTTGCCCAGGCAACTAAAGATGGTTGGGAAATAGTGGAAGCTAAAGGTATAGTTAAAGATAGATATATTACTAAAGTAGGTAAAATTGATGAGTTATCTACTGCCGTTTTAGCTCTGGACAACAATGATTGCACTGGTTTAGTCCTTAGTGACAAAGGTGCTTATATCGCATTTGTAGAAAATCGTATTAAACCTGACATGGAAAAATTTGAAAATGAAAAAGAAACACTTACGGAAACCATGCTAACCAACAAACAAAACCAACATTATAATGAATGGTATCAAGATATCAAAGAAAAAGCAAAAATAGTCGATAATAGAGCGGAATTCAATCTTTAATCAATAAAGCCGGTGATACCGGCTTTTTTACTTTTTTACGGAACAATCATGAAAATACTTATTTCTCTGCTGTTGTTTTTAACAATAATTTCTTGCGCCACTAATAGCAACAACATGTATATCGGTAAAGTGAATAATGATTACATTACTCAGCAGGAATATATGTTGGCACTAAAAAACAAATATGAAAGCTACAATTTAAAGCACGGTTATTCTCCCACAAACGCTGAAATGTCTCAATTTAAGCAGGAGGTTTGGGAACAACTTATTGAAACAAAATTTCTGAACCAGAGCTACGAGAAATACCAAATAACAGCTACAAATGCTGAGGCTTATGATTCTCTATTAATCAATGTTCCAAAAGAATTTTCTGAAAGCGATAAGTTTATCGTTGATGGTAAATTCAATCAGGAAATTTATGAAAAATCACTGCGAACTAATTCTCCATACGAATTGAATTGGGCTATTGATTTTTATAGAGACATACATATTCCATATCAGAAACTTAAAAAACGAATTAATAAGTATATCTCAGTTTCGGAGAAAGAAATTAAACAAGAGTTTGTAAATCGACAGAGACGTGCACTGATAAATCTAATCGAGATTAACGACGACATCTTTGATGATCTAACTGTAACGCCCTCTGAACGAAGAAAATATTACGAAGACAACTTAAACAACTACATTGTACCGGCAGAAGTAGCGTATAATTATGTTAAAATTTTTGTCCCTACTTCAAAAACTGATCTGGAATATGCAAAAACGAGGATTGATTCCATAAAAAAAGAACTCGATTATGGTATTGATTTTAGTTATATGGCTGAACGCTGCTCTGATTCTTTTACAGCAGCAGCAGGAGGTACAATTGGATATGTGCAGATTGATTCGCTGAATACAATTGCCAAAAAAGCATTGGCAAAAGTTAAAGAGGGAGAATATACAAAACCTTTCTTATATAAAGATAACTGGATAATTTATATGCCGGAACGCAAGTATTCAAATTTGATTAAGATGAAAGAGATTGTAATCAAACCAAAATTGTCTGCTACCACCAGAGACAAAGCCCTAAACAGAATTCTGGATTTTCGTAATTTGGCTCTGGAAGTTGGACTTAAAACAGCTGCTCTTGAATTCGATTATGAAGTTGTTAGCGTGGATGGACTCAATCTGCAAAATACCATGATTGAAGGACTTGGTAATGCTGCTTCACTTATTATGAGAACTATCGACATGAAGCCAGGGGAAATTACTGAACCATTATTTATTGAAAAAAGAAACTCTTATGCAATTTTCGAAATAGTAAAGGCTCAACGCAATGGTTATAAAAATTTCACAGATGTTCAGGAGTCAATTGACAATATATTGATTAGCGAGATGAAAAATATAGCAGTAAAAGAAGAATCGCAGAGATTGGTGAAAATCGGAAATTACGACAAACTAATTAAAGAAGCCCGAAAAAGTAATCATAAAATTCATGATGAAACCTCAGTTGATTACTCATCTGCAGACTTCCCCAATGATGTTGTAAGAAAAATCCTTTCTGCAGGTAAAAGTTCAGGAGTTGTCAAAGAACCTGTAGAAATAAAAGGGAAAACTTTTGTGATAGCAGTAAAAAGCATAGAAGAAGATATCGTACTGGATTATGAAAAGGAGAAGTATGGTATCAGGGATGATTTATTAAAAGAAAAAAAGTTGTCTTATTTTGAAGACTGGATGGCAGATCAGATTAAGAAGACTAAAGTAAAAGATTGGAGACCTGAGCAATTGCTGCAATGATCTGAAGGAGTGTTATGTTGAATAGTAGTCAAAAGAAAACCCTGTTGAAACTTGCCAGACAAGTGATTATGAATTCATTGAATAAAGAAAAAAAGCAATTTGAGATACCGGAAGACGAAATTTTCCACAAAACAACAGGAGCGTTTGTAACACTTCACAAAAACGGAAACCTTAGAGGTTGTATTGGTTACATAATCGGTTACAGAAGATTATGGGATACAATTTCAGAGATGTCTGAAGCTGCTGCTTTCGGCGATCCCCGATTCAGTCCGGTTACTCAGGATGAAATTGATGACATCGATATAGAAATATCCATATTAAGCGAGTTGATCAGGGTGAAAAATATCGATGAGGTAATTATTGGCAGAGATGGTTTGTTTATGAAAAATGGATTTTATTCCGGATTATTGTTGCCTCAGGTTGCTACTGAATGGGGATGGGATAAGAATACATTCCTCAAGGAAACCTGCCGAAAAGCTGGGATGAGTTCCAATTGCTGGCAAGACCCCAAAACTGAAATATATCGTTTTTCAGCAGAAATATTTTCTGAGAAAGAATTACTTAGTTGATTCTGCATTTATCTGATCAAGAATACTGATATTTCTTATGTGATATTCTGATTAAAAAAATCTGTCCTTTACTGATGTCAGGGCTGTAATTATGTATTCTATATCCTTATTGTTCAAAGTCATTACATCCAACAGATAAGAACCTTCCCTGAGAACTCCCAAAACCGGAACACTACTCAGGAGCAATTCATGATGAAAATCTCCCGGAGAAACTGCTTGCGGCAAGATAATTTCTACGGCTAAACTGCTTATCTCCAGGTGAGGTAAAGTTCCGCCCCCGCATCTTGCTTGAGATGGAACAACTCTATTCTCAATGCCAATTTCGTTAAGAGATACAGAGAGCTTTTCGGCAATTTTTCTCAAATCATCAATGTTTCTGTTAAGCATCTCAAAGATTGGTATATTCGAGACTAAAAGTTTGTCATCCAGATAGTTCCGAATAACTTCAGCTAGCAAACTGATTATTAGTTTACTCACTCTCAGAATACGCATAAGCGGAGATTTGGAAATCAAAGACAAATACTGCTTTTTGCCGACTATTATTCCAGCCTGAACAGCTCCCAAAAGTTTGTCACCACTGAAACAAACAATATCAGCTCCATCAGATAAGGCACTTTTTACGTCCGGTTCATCATGCAGTGGTAATTTATCTGGCTTTCGTAGCAAACCTGAGCCCTGATCATATACCAGAACCAAATTGTGTTTTTTTGCCAATTCAGATAATTCTTTGATTTCTGCTTCTTCAGTAAAACCGCCAATGAAATAATTTGAGCGATGTACTTTCAGGATGATTTTTGTATTTTCATTAATTGCTTTTTCATAATCACTTATTCGGGTTTTGTTTGTTGTCCCGACTTCCACCATTTTTGCACCACTGGTTTCCATGATTTCCGGTATTCTGAATGAACCGCCGATTTCAATAAGTTCTCCTCTGGAAACAATAACTTCTTTACTTTTGGCAAGTGTATTTAGAATAAGCATAACTGCTGCAGCGTTGTTATTGACTATGACAGAGCTTTCTGCTCCGGTCACTTCTTGCAGCAGGTCAGACATAAAAGCGTCACGATGTCCTCTTTTACCTGTAACCAAATTGAATTCCAGATTTGAGTATCCCGCGCAGATATCTTTTGCATTTTCAAATGTGGTTAATCCCAATGGTGCTCTTCCCAAATTAGTGTGTAGAATAACTCCGGTAGCGTTTATTACTTTCTTTAGACTTAGGGTGCGTTTTTGCGAATATATATGCTCCAACGTGAGAATGATTTTTTCCGGATCAGGAATTTCATTTTCTTTCAATAATTCTCTTCTCAATAAATCAATGTGTACTTTAACAGATTCTTTCACTGAGTTGTAGCCAAACTCATCACAGAGATTTCTTATTCTTTTATCTTTTAGAATTTTGTCTACGCTGGGTAGTTTTCTTAAATTACTTAGATTTGAGGTTGTCATTATTCTTCCTGTTTCTTTTATTTTTGTTTAGTATATCATTTGCAGTTTCAACTATATCTGAGTCGACTCCTAACAACTCGGCTATTAATAGAGCAGATTTAGGAGGCTCACAATTTTCTTCAACCTTTTCCAAAGAGTAATCCATGTATTTGTGTATTGTTTTGATACGATCATTCAATGAAATGCTGGCTGATAAAACACTCTTTTGTAATGAAGATGCTATTCCTTTGATTCTAAAGCGATTACAGTTTATGATTCCGGTTGGAATTGTAAAATGGGTAGCTGCAAACAGGATATCTTCTCTTGATGTGAAGCTGTTGAAGATTGCAAATGAAAATGCAGTTCCCTCTTCAGGATTTGTACCTCTGGCAAATTCATCAATAAGAAACAAACTCTTCGAATTGTTTCCCAGAGCTTTGCTGATAGAAACTACTTCATAGCCGAAGCTACTAAGATCCATCCTGTCTGTCTGGGATGATTGCCCACTATAGAAAATTCTGTCTAAAAGAGGAATTCGACAAACAGAAGCAGGGACAGGCACCAGGTGAGCAGCTAAATAAAATATCTGTCCCAAGGTCTTGAGAATAGTTGTTTTACCTGCCATATTTGCACCCTGCAGAATGTTTATCTGTTTATCTGAGATAATATCGATTTTCTGGTAAGGCACATCGTGTTTTTTTAATTCCCATTCAACGGGAAGATTTCTAGCATTGATGATATCAACCGTGTTGTCAGAAATAAATTCGGGAATGCAGCATAGATGATCATTGTAAAAGATTGCTCTTGTCAGATAGAAATCCATTCTGCCTGTTTCTGAGTGAGCTAAAGATAGCTTTTCGTGTTCAGATTCGAGATGTCGGCTAATTATCAATCTTATTTTTTTTTCCTCTTCGTTTATTTGGATGAGAGTTTCATTTATTGATTTGGACAGCTCCAAGATTCTTTCATTTTCCCGAAGCTGAAAAGTTATATTTGCAAAGTTTTCTGAAACCACTGAGAAAAATGCGGAATTTAACAGCTTTTCTTTGAGAGGATTATACCTTGAAACGACAATCTCCTTTTCAATTGACGTCAATTCCAGAGATTCTTTAGCTTCTTGTAGTTGTTGCTTAACCAGTAATTTTTTTCGGTTAGATAATTTAGCGAGCAATTCTCTGAGGTTTCTTATTTCTTCAGAATATGCGCTGCTGATATAAAAGGAAGGAATTTTCTGATTTTCGGGATCTAGAAAGTCAAATAGGTTTTCCAGATTGTTGAGGCAAAACAGCTCTTTACTTAAGTTTTTATCAAAGAGATTGAATACTTTTTGGTAGAAAAAGAGAAAATTCTTTACTTCCTGAATTTCGAAAATTTCCAAAATCTGGGAGTTTCTGAGTTTATCCAAGATCATACTGATGTTTTTTATGTGTTTCAGATTATCAATTAGTTGTATTTGTGTAGATGGTTCATTTTTTAGAGCAGTGGAGAAACGTTTGACTCTGGAGAATTCTTTGATCAATTCTTCTTTTTCTCCACAGAGAAAAGGCTTGAAACTGTGTGCATAAATTCTGCCTGTTTCCGATATTGGCAAAACTTTCTCAGACAATAGTCTTAAATTCAGGCTGTCATAAGAAAACTTGTCTATGTAGCTGCTTATAGATTCTTTCCTATAGATGTTTTGGTTTTCAACAAATCTGTTTTTATTCATCTGATTAATTTGTTTTACTTCATTTTCCATTTTAAATCCCGTTATAATATTTTAATCACCGAAAATAAAGATCTGATAACTGAGGTACAACTTTAGTTTTCATCAAATAATATTCATTTGATTTATCTCATTGTGCTTCTCAAATTTAAAGCTCTTGCCGGATCGGTGACAGCATTGATCTTGATAGCAAAGCTGTCTTTATTCTCTATATCTGTGTCGGTAATTATGTGAATGTCCAGCAATCCACGTGTTTTAACTCCCGTTTTTAGATAATTCAGTTCTGAGAGACACAAACTCCAACCATCAAGCCATTCCATCAATTTGTTTTTTTGATCTTCTGTACCACCAAAATGAATGAGTAAATCAATGTCGCTTGCCGGACCGGAAACTGCGTTTTTGGCACTACCAAATACATACATTCCTTTTACACCATATTTAGCACCGTCCAGATTTTCTGCAATGTGTTCAGCCATTCTCAATCTCCAGCGCCAATGGCTTTCAGCTACGGTAGAAGTTGTTATTTCAATTTCCTGTTCCTTTAATTCTACTGGTTTGTAACTGCTCAGAAAAGCTATGGCTTCATCAGTATCTGCATTCATAAGGATTCTGAGGACTTGAGAGTCGGTGGTTTTATTAATATCTATAACTCTTATCACATAATCTAAATGTTTAAATTGAGGCACAAGTTCTGAAAGCACATTGGGAGAGTTTTCTAAAAATTCTTCATTAAACATAATGTTGGGGTCATCAGGGTAAAGAGGGATGTATCGAATAGCTGCTTCAACCAAGTCCTGAAAGAAATGAGTGCCAAAAGACAAATCAGGTGTGTAATTACCCTTCTTTCTGGCAATTTCGATTAGAGCGGCGGTGTTGTTAATCTCTGAATAAGTTACATCGACACCGAGCTTAATGTCACCCCGGCTGCCCCATCTTCCCGGACCCATAAGGATGAATTTTCTTTTAGGCAGGATTTTATTGAGGATGCCTACGGTTTTCCCGATATTTTTGAGATCTTCGATGGATTCAACTTCACTGTATTTTTCGGGACTAACATAAACAACATGTGAAATGTCAGGAATAATTCCATTGGAAATAAATTTTTTAGCAGTGAAAATTATCTTGTTATCCGCAACATCTTTTGGAATTATAGACGGTACTGTTCCTGTAGCATAGCTTTGTGCTCTGCACTGTAGGACATAAAAGTATTCTCCGTCTGAAGCAAACTCGATATCAACCGGAATGCCGATTTTTTCTTTCAGAGTATCCAGAATACATTTCATTCTTTCAAGAAATGGTGTTTTAGAGAGTAAACCCTCAAATGTAACCACAAAATCATCTTTTTCAAAGTCCAAATTGAATTTATTCCTGTTCACAAAACGATTCCCTTCAAAAAAGGAGATAATCTTCTCAATCTCGGGATATTCATGTCCAAACTCTTTGAGGAATGAGTTAATTTCTACAGTCTCAAAAGTGTTCGATTCCAGATTAATGACATCTGCTTTTTTGGGTGAATACCGGAAAACCTCATCTGAAGTGATGTTAACACGAAGTGTAGGTTGACCGGGAGCGACCAGAATTGGGTAATCGTCACTCAATCTATCTACGGCTCTGGTTCCAAGTCCAGGTACTATTCTCATTAAACCATCTTCACGTTTTATTCTTGAAGACCACCTGAATTCGTTATTACTGAAGGCTACTCCGGCGAAAGCCGGAAGATAATATCTTCCCACCCGTTTTCCCACTACTTCCTGAATGATTATTGCCATTTCTTCATGAAAGTCCAGTAACCCCCTCTCTGTTCTGTATTCTATAGGATCAGGCGAAAAAGTAGAAGCATAAACTTCAGCGACTGCATCCATAAGGGCATTAATTCTTTCTTCTTTAGTTCCCTGATTAGCAAGGAAGAGGCTTTTATATTTTCCTGAAAAAGCTGCACCAACTCTATCTTCTAGCAAACTCGAACTTCTGACAATTATTGGATTACCACCCAAATCATCTAATGCGAGTGAGAAACCTTTGATTATCTCCGGGGGAAAATAAGAGTTTTTAAAGACCTGGATGATGTTGGGATATTCCTCTCTGATTTGTTCGATAGATTTGTATTTCTGTTCGATTACTTCCTTCAGGTTATTGTAATAAAGAAAATAGTGCATGGTGTCGGAAGTTATATACCAAGCTTTGGGAGTCCTGATATAATCGCCCCATTCTGTATTCTCTTTCAGATCTCTGAGGATGTTTCTGGCGAGGAATATTCCGGCACTCTTCCCGCCTAGTTTACCGTGGCTATTGTTGGGAAACACAGTATGCTGTACAACATGATAGAAGTCTT
>JAQVBK010000043.1 GCA_028690365.1 Candidatus Cloacimonadota bacterium | reverse complement strand
GAGATGTTATGAAATTGTTCTCAGTTTATTTTTGTACCTTCAATCTTTTTCTCTCCTATTTTTTCCCGTGGAGTAGAAATGGATAAGCTTTATAAGAAGATAAGAAAAGTAAGTTTTTTTGCTGCCATGGACATATTGAATATCCCTGAAGAGGCTGAAGATATTGCGCAGGATGTTTGTCTTATTTTCTTCAGTTTTTTACTACATTGATTATCTTGGTTGTGACACCAATTCTATCTCCATTTCTTCCTCAACAGGAACGAGAAAATAATAGTACGTGAAATTTACTGGGAAGATGAAAAATAAATTGAAAAATTTATTTACATGATGTGCAGATAGTTATGAGATTTTGAAACCGAGATTTTAGAAAAAGTTACTCTATCTATGTCGCGACGATTAAAAGGAGTATGAATGTTAAAGATTTTTATAGGAATTGATTTTTTTAGAATTTTGAGTTTATTATCTTTATTGATTGGTCTTGTTTCTTGTCAGAAGAAACAGACATATGCAGTCATAGAAGATAATGGATTCAAAACAATTAAGAACTCCGGAATACCTTATAACCCGGATCTCAAAGTAGAACTCAAAGAGCTCTTCACAATTCAAGGTTATGATGATAAGATAAACCCTGATACTACAAGCTTTTATTTTATAAGTAGCTTGCAGGTTGCGTCTGATGGTTCAATTTATATATTTGATAAAATTAGTTCAAAAATTTTGAAATATTCAGAAGCGGGTGAATATCTTTTCAGTTTTGTTGGTAAAGGGTTGGGTCCCGGAGAAATTGAACATGATTTTTCTAAATTCTATATTATTAATGATAAGATTATAGTTGCAGATTTAAAAAAACACCATTATTTCAGTATGAATGGTGAATATATTGAAACAAGATTTCGTGAAAACATAAAGAGATCTGAGAAAATGTTGCAGTTAAAAAATAAAGAGTATCTTGAAATAGAGAGCATAGTCGACTTTACACCAAATGAAACTGATTTTAGTAAAATTTATTTTGTCTCTAATATTAAAAGGAAGAATTCAGTTTTTGAAACTATTGCTGCTTTGAATAATGTATGCAAATTCAGTGCTTCTGATCTGCTGGATAGGGATTTAGGCACAGGATATCTCCTGAAAATCACTATAACAAATAATGAAAATGAAATCTTTGTAGCAAATAGGTTAAAGGAAAAATATAAAATAGATTGTTATGACTTTGATTTTAATAAGACAAAAACAATGGAAATGAGAAATAGGATTCAGGAATATTCACAGAAGGAAATGGAAATAATTGAGCAGGAACATGATGGATATGATGAAGAAAAACTCAAGAAAGTCTTTGATAAGAAATATATTATTAATTATCTCCATTATGATAATAAAAATAATTACTTAATAGCAGAAAGAGCACCTGATTTGGGCAGCCTAAGTGTTCGATTTGATGTTTTCAACAGTGATTTTGTGTTTATCGCTGCTTTGAACGTGCCAATTAAGCAAGATGACTACAATCCAATTGATTTTAATTTCACATTCAGAATTCAAAATGGGATGCTCTATCATTATGAAATGACTGAGAATAGAATAAATGTTTATAGAATTAAATATTTTAAATTATAGCCATGCAAGTTAAGAAATGGAGGAAAAATGAATAATAGATTCAATATTAATCTTGAGTTATTGTCACCTGAAAATACTGAAACAAGGGAAGATGCTGGAGCGAACTGTCGTAATAGCAAACAACAGGAGATATTTATTAAATGTTCTGTGACTAGTGACAAGTCTGCAAGTCTTGTACCCGAGACTTAATACAGATAAAAATAGTACGTTTTAAAGAACAAAGTTAATTAAAAAGAAATAGAAATACTTGGCATGGCTATTTTTATGAATGAGAGGGAATAATAATGAAATATTCAATGTATCATACTTTTAAAATTGAGGATATGTTCTTTTTTTATGATGGAAATACTGCAAGATTTTATAAACTATTAAAATCGGAATATGAAAAATTAATTTGCTCAATTGAAAAGGAGGATAGTGAATTAATAGGATTTTTATATACGAAAGATGAAATTAAATCATTAGAATTAGAGAAAAAAAGACATATAGGAGAAAATTTCCAAAGATCTGGAGTAATAAATGTTGTAAATGTTAATATGACATCAGAGTGTAACTTAAGGTGTAGGTACTGCTGGAATCATTATGGATCTTATCAAGGGAAATACAAGAAAGTAAAAATTTCGAAATGTATATTAGATAAAATTATGAATTATATTGAATCACAATTTGGTGAAAATATACAATTAGGCTTCTATGGTGGAGAACCACTTCTAGATTTGGAAATTGCAGAATATGCTATAAATCTTTTTTCATCAAGTGAAAAAATTAAATATATTCACATTACAACCAATGGTACAACAATTAATAACAAGTTTTGTGATAAAATAAAAGGCAATAGAAAATTACTATTTACTGTGAGTTTAGATGGTTCTAAAGAATATCATAATAAAAATAGGATATTCAGAAATGGTAAAGGATCATTCGATGCTTGTATTAGAGGGATTAATATTTTAAGGAAGAATAACTTTGAAGTAAGTATAAAATCTACATTGGATATTGATGATTATAATTTTTTTAAACAAGCAGAGTATTTTTTGGACAATAATTTTTTAAATTTTAATATTACTTTGAATGCCTTAAATAGGAATTTTGATGAAAAAAAATATAGAGAAGAATATATAAAATATATCAAATATGCATTCTCTTTATATAAGAGGAATAGTACAATTTTACAAGATTTTAAGCAACTAGTTGACACTACTATAGCGCTTAAACCTCAAACATATTGTTGTAGTGCAGGTAATAGGAGAATAGGTGTTGATATGAATGGTGATATTTACCCTTGTGAGATTATGATAGGTCTTAATGAAATGTATTTAGGAAATATTATTGATCCAGAAAAGAATAAGATTATACAAGATAATTTTCTAAGTAATTATAACTTGAAAGTGAGAGAAATTGAGGAATGTTCAAATTGTTGGCTGGTTAATAAATGTTTCTTAGGTTGTGTAGCTGATAATTTTATAAAGAATAAAACACTATTTATACCAGATTACATAAACTGTCGGAAAAGTAAAAATTCTGACTGAAATAGGAGTTTGGGTTACATCCTTCTTTGATGAAAAAGACAAAGAGAAATTTTACAATAAATGACATTTCTTTAGAAGTAAACATTCATGATTTCTTTTATGATAAAGAATATGAAGATATTCTAAGGAAATGTAAAAAAGTTTTGTAAATAAAGTGGATTACTCTATTAGGACAAAATTTATCCTTGTTTAAGGTGTTTTTTTCACAATATATGGTCTTTTCAAGTTAGAGCGTTGGAAATAATCTCTTAACAACGATTTATCGAAGTCATTTTAAAAAAAAGGAAACTATTTGTCATTAAAAGGTTTTTATAGTGGATTCAAGTATAAGACTTTTAATATGAAGAAAATAAAAACATTAGAATTTTCAGCAAGCAGAGGTAAAATGAAAAGAACACATTATCCGTTTACGGCTTTAGTAGGACAAGAAGAGTTAAGTCTGGGCATTATCCTGAACATTATCAACCCAAAATTAGGTGGATTGTTGATAAAGGGAGTAAAGGGATCCGGGAAAAGCACTGCAGTTTATTCGATGACCGACATTGTTCCGGAAATAGAAGTTATGAGCGACTGCAACTTTAATTGTGATCCTGAAAAACCTGAACTTTGGTGTAGAAGCTGCAGTGAGCATTATTCTGAGAGCAAGAAAGAAACAGTAAAAAAAGAGATTGGAATTGTCTCAGTTCCCTTGAGTATAACCGAAGACAGACTTCTTGGCAACGTAGATGTTGAAAAACTTCTCAGAGAAGGTAAACATAATTTTATTCCGGGTGCTCTTGCCAATGCTCACCGACAGGTTTTATATATTGATGAAGTGAATTTGCTTCCGGATCATATAGTCGATGATATACTCGATGTATCAGCATCCGGCTGGAACAAGGTAGAAAGAGAGGGTTTCTCGATATTACATCCTTCACAATTTTTGTTAATTGGAACTATGAATCCTGAAGAAGGTGAATTGCGTCCTCAAATACTTGATCGCTTTCCATTGTCTGTAGATATCTCTTCTGTTGAAGATGAATCTTTACGAAAAGAGATAATCAATAGAAATCTTGCCTACGAAAGAAATTCCACTGAATTCATCGATTTGTTTAAGAAAGATACTGAAGTATTGAGAAATCTTATCATATTGGCGAGAACTCAATTAGATAAGGTGGAAGTGAATGAGGAGTTATACAATATCGTTGTCAAACTCTGTGCGGAAAACAAAGTAGATGGACACAGAGCTGACATTGGAATAATAAAAACAGCCAAAACTCATGCGGCTTTCGAGTTGAAAAATATGGTTGAGCTCAGGCATATACAACAGGCTGCAAAATTTGTTCTTTGCCACAGAACCAGGGAAGGAGGGTTTTCCAAACCATTAAAGAAATCCGAAATAGATCAATTCTTTGCTGACTTGAAAATTCAACTCAGCACTGAGAAAAACATCAGCAAAAACCAGATTGATAAAAGAATCAGTCTGTTCAGTGAAGATGGATTAGTTCAACAGGAAAAAAAATAATAAGGGCTTTGGGCAACGCAATTGATTGGCTCGACTCCCAAAGTCCTGAAAATTTAGAGTCTGAGATACAAAAACTCGAAGTTAGATTTGCTGAGGATAGAGAACTATCTCAACTGGAAATTGCAATTCTGAAAGAGATGCTGCAGATATTCAGAAATTATCACAATCCGGATGAGAATCTTTACATGCTGAAAGGAATGCTCAGATACCTCAAAAATCCTGAAGCAGAAGTCAATGTTTCTATATCACAGATTGAAGTTAATAACTCTTTGTTTAATTTTGAACAAACAATGTCACTAAAGGATTTGATTAAGCTATCTCTTTCCCTGGTAAGGAATAAAAAGATAAAATTCTCAGATTTAAAGTTGCCAAGGTATAAAACAATAATCAACAGTGATATAAAAGAAGAAAAAAATGAATTCTCAGTAGATGCAGCCGATATAAGTAGAATAAGAATTAATCTTGCCAAACGTGAAAAAGCTAAATATTCTAACAAACAGAAGTCACCGGGATTTATTGACAGAGGGAGAATAGTAGGACTCAGTAATAAAAAAAGGGGAAGAGTTGCTGTAATGCCAACAATTCTCAACTCGCTGAATAGTGGCCACTATGACATAAAAAAACGGCAGATTAGCATTTTGCCTCAACATTTTCTTTATCCTCGTTACGAAGAGAATGTTATCTATAATATTATGTTGGTTCTGGATTCAAGTTCGTCAATTTCCTGGGTAATTCCGCAGATTGAGAAATTCATTCCTTCCATAACCTCCAACGCATATCAATCCAGAGATAAACTTGGGTTAATTTCGTTTCAGGATGGCTACGCCAAGATACATCATTACCCAAATCTGAATATTAAGCAAGTTGCAGGTTCAATTAATAAAATAATCACTAAGGGTCATACTCCGTTGGGTGAAGGGTTAAATCTTGCCCTGCGAGTTTTTTGCAGACAAAATTACAAAATGCCCGGTGAGAAAAATCTGATAATTATGATATCTGACTGTTATCCGGAACCTCTCGAAGGAGGACATAAAAACCTTCTTGATGAACCGTGCTACAAACTTGTTCTGTCAGCGGTAGAAAAGATAAAAGAGGAAAGAATTGGGTTTATGATTATTAATCCGATTTCTGATAAAAAAGACAGAAAAGGGTGGAACGATAAATTGATTGATGAAATCAGAAAAATTATCAGTCTCAAATATCTGGAGATTTATCAGTATAAGAAAACTCTTTTAAAAGAGTCTGACAATAGTTTCATCGATACAAAGAAGGTTAACGAATTTTATGAAATGTTAACTGAAGTGAAAATGGATTTGTAAGAGAGAACATTTTTCCCCTTTTTTATATGGCAGTGTACTACAAATTATGAAAGATTTAAAGGAAGAAGAAAGTAAAATCAAGAGAATGAGTTTTATTGTCACCCCATATGGATAAGTCTGAAATTTGCCTGAAATGAACACTATCTACGCCACGACGAAGGAGCAAAAAACTTTGTTGCTCAATACAAAGGAGATAATGGACGAAATTCTAATACAATTGAGATTGTAACAGGATAAAAATACGGAAATATGCTACAGATATCACAAGATGATCCCGGAATTTCAAAGCCATATCTTTGTCAGTGAAATAAGGGAATCTCTCTATGTGCTCTATACGAGATGAAGCCAGCATACCACTAAGGAGTGTTTCGGCATAGTATTTCCATATTTTTTATAATATCTTACGGCTAAAGCCCGATATGGTGGGGGGGTGTTCTTTTTCCTAACACCACCAACTGAAGTTGGTGGTTCTGGAATACAGATACCTCTGTCTAATCACCGGACTTGCCGGTGTATCCGCACTACCCGACGTTAATGGTCAGTGAGACTACCTGAGTTATGGTAGTCTCTGTCTAACCACTGGCTTGTGTGTGTTACATATCACTCTATATCCACCGGCTTTAACCTATCCACCGGCTTTAACCTATCCACTGGCTTCAGCTATCCACCGGCTTTGTCTATCCACCGGCTTCAGCCGGTGGATCACCGAATCAACTCAAAGAGTCAGGGCTTTAGCCCGTTATATGTTCCGGTACCGTGCGGGGTAGAACTTCACTCTATCGTATATCACGGGCTAAAGCCCTAAGGGTGGTGGTAACTCATACCACTTCCTTAACCACTAACTGAAGTTAGTGGTTAAGGGAAACTACCTGTGTCACATCAGGCTTATACCACTCTGTGTCTATCGCTGCTGCCGCAGCACTCTATTCTATCTGTTTAAGAACTCTCACCTTTCTTCCTATCCGCCGGTTTTATCTTATAGAACACCTACCGTTAAGACTAGCAGTTCTTCCTATCCACCCGCTTCTTCCTATCCACCCGCTTTAACCTATCCACCGGCTTCAGCCGGTGGTAGTGCCAGAGCCTCACAAGAGTCAGGGCTTTAGCCCGTCCTGTTCCAGGTCGGCTTCATCATCTACCAGATAGATGAGATTGTTCTTCTCACACTCCTGAGTAAACTCTTCCCACTCAGCGGTAAAACTCTTCTTTCTATGATGTTCCGCCTGATTTCCGATATACTTCTCCACTCTTTCCACACCTCTCAGCGATACCGAAAAGGCTGCGTATCCTCTCGCCCATGAGAAGTTCGCCTTAAACAATTTCTCTTCATTCATGCGAAAAGAAGAGCCGCCTTTCAGATATCTCAGCATATCTTTTATGGTCATATCCACCGGCAAACTCACCAGGAGATGGACATGCTCCGGATTTACATAGGCTTTTTTCAGATAAATCTTATTTTCGCTGCAAATATCAATGAGATGATCCCGGCATTTCAGAGCCTTATCTTTGTCAATGAAATAAGGGAATCTCTCTTTAGTGCTCCATACGAGATGAAGCCAGCATACCACTAATGAGTGTTTCGGCATAGTATTTCCTTTTTTCCAAAATCCTGCAGATTTTTTATAGTTTTTCTGTCAAGCAAAAGGGGAAATGACTTTATTGCCAGATATATAAGCCAAATGTATTTCAAGTATTCACACATTCCCATATATTCTCAAAAACATATTGCCACAAAAACAGTTTCTCAAAAATTTGCCCGAAGGAGATGCACATGAAATTATGGATTTTATTAATTCTGGTTGTGTTGACTATTCTTGCCGGAATAATTCTCTTAGAAATGTCTTTGCCTAAAGGGGTAGTAATAGTTAAGAAAATAGAGATCAATGCTCCCAAAGAGATTGTCCTTGAAAGCATTCGGCATTGGAAGAACTGGGAGAAATGGTCAGTCTGGCTGCAAAATGATAGCTTAAATGTAGTAAGGATTGAGGGAAATGACGGTGAAATTGGGTCATCGCTTTTCTTTGGACGCGAGCTTCCGCTGATCAAAGGTGACAGATTTATATACAGCAGAATGATACCTAATTTAGAACACTCCTATCGGGTTACTTCCAATAACAGTAGTGAAACTGTGGCTGAAACTTATTTTCGGGTTTTGGAAAAAGATGGAGTGAGTACAGCAAGCTGGGGTTACAATCGTAGATACAGATTAACTGACAAAATTGCTAATCTGTTCTCTGATTCCAGACAAATCATTGAAACTGATTTCGAGAAAAGTCTGATAAAACTGAAGGAATTTTGTGAAAAGGAATTTGCTCTGAAAGATATCTATGAAGTAAAAGAAGGCTTTCTTGATGAAAGATTCTATGTAATATTTAGAAGAGAAGTAGCCTTGAGACAAGTTCATTCTTTTCTGGAAAAATCCGGCGATGAAATTTTGCGGGAAATGAAAAATCTAAAGCAGAAAGCTAGCGGACCATTGTCTGCTTTCTATTTTGATTTCTATCCCAGCAGTCAAACTACGGATATGGCAACTGCTTATATGGTTAACGACAGATTACTTTCACTTGAATTTGAAGATTACACAATTTATAAATCAAAAATTTGTTATATAGATTATTTTGGTTCGCCTGATAATATTTCTGAAGCATACAAATCATTAGATATCTATCTTAACCAAAGAAAATACACATTAAAGAAACCTGTCATTGAAGAATATGTCGTTAATTGGCAAGTTGAAAGGGATCGGTCAAAATGGCACACGAGAATCATCTATCTGGTAAATGAGAAATGAAGAGGTCATATTCTCTGACTCTTTTTGTGTGGCTGATTGTTGTTAATCAATATGCTTTCGATTTTCTGGACAACTACTCTGCGAAGATATCTCAGTTTACTTTACAAGGAAGTTTACCTTCCTATGAATATTTTACCATAGATGGCGATGACGAAAATATCAATTATTCCGAACCGATTGACAGGGATTCATTGCAGATAAAATGGAACAGAGTTGCTATAATCGGGACTTCTTACACAGCAGCGGTAGTCGGTTTGCACATTTGGCAAAGCAACAACTGGTGGAGTGATGAACGAGGTAAATTTCACTTCAAAATCAATGTAGAACATGCTCAGGCAATGGACAAGTTTTCTCATACGTATGCGACAATAATGGAGTCATACTTCTTCAGTAAAGCATTTAATTGGTGTGGATTGAACGATGAGAAATCTGCGCTTTGGGGGTCAATTCTGGCTCTTTTATATCAAACACAGATAGAAATTCAGGATGGCTTTGCCAAAAAATGGGGATTTGATGTCAATGACCAGATTGCCAATACGATAGGTGCAGGATGGTTTTATGCAAGAAGCAAAGTTGATTTCTTGAAACACTTTGACATTAAAATGAGCTACTATCCCTCAGATTATTCCAGAACAGAGGAAGGAATTGAAGAGCTGGGGAAGAAGAACCAGGGCTTCTCATTTGTAAACTATATTTTTCTGGATTATGGAGGACATACATATTGGTTGAGTGGAAGAGTTTGGGAGCTTCTCCCTGAAAGATTGCAGAACTACTGGCCAAAGTTTCTTGCCCTTTCGGTGGGAGTTTCTGCGCATAATCTAAAAACAGACCGAAAACAACAGAGGGAGTACTACCTCTCTCTTGATTATGATTTTAGTAAAATTTTGCCAGCTAATAAAAAGGGCTGGAAAACCATAACAGAATTGTTAAACTTTATTCATTTTCCTGCTCCGGCAGTGCGGATATCCCCCGATTTCAAAGGATTTCTTTTATACTACAGTCAATAAATAAAAAAGTAGACAATATCAGGTAAGATACTGATTAAAAAATGTTTGGAATCAATAAATCAATAAAAGAATTTTTAATGTTTCAGATAGTCGAACAAAAGAGGAATTTATGCCATACACTGTATTAGCCCGAAAATACAGACCACAGAATTTTGATGAGGTCTATGCTCAGGATCATATAACAAGAATACTGAAAAATGCAATTGAGATGAAGCGGATTGCTCATGCGTATCTTTTTACCGGACCAAGAGGAGTTGGTAAGACTTCGCTGGCGAGAATATTTGCCAAAAGTCTGAATTGTGTAAATGGACCTACAGCTCATCCCTGCAATGTTTGTGAAAACTGTGATGAAATTACCCGGAGTGTATCACCTGATGTGACGGAGATTGACGGAGCATCAAACACTGGTGTTGACGATGTGAGAGAGATTCAGAAGGAACTGATGTACACCACTAATAAATCACTCTACAAGATTTACATTATAGATGAAGTCCACATGCTCTCAAAAAATGCCTTCAACGCACTACTGAAAACTCTGGAAGAACCTCCCCCGAATGTAATCTTTATCTTTGCTACTACCGAGCCTCACAAAGTATTACCTACGATTATTTCACGCTGTCAGCGCTATGACTTCAAGAGAATTCCGATAAAATCTATTGTCAGCTGTATAGATAACATCTGTAAGGAAGAATCTATCGAAATTGACGAGGATGCAGCCTTCGTCGTTGCTAAAAAAGCTGACGGTGGTATGAGAGATGCACTTTCTCTTCTTGATCAGATTATTTCTTACGGCAGTAAAAACATTACTCACGAGCAGGTGCTTAGAGTTTTTGGTATTGTTCATTTTGATGTTTACCGGGAGATTTTTAAGGCAATAATAAGTCACAATGCCGGCGAAATGATCAAAGTTCTACATGGTATTTTGGAAGAGGGAACTGATTTGCAGGAATTTATGTCAGGACTTCTAGACTACATAAAAGATATTTTGTTGATTAAACTCAAGGTTGAAAATCTGGATATTCCCAAAAATCTCTTTGAAGAACTTAAAACAATCTCTGAGCAATTCACCGATAATGCTCTTATTTATCTGATGTCTTATATAATAAAAGCAAAAAATGATCTCAAAACCAGCAGTGAACCTATGATAATTGCAGAATTGGCATTTATTAAACTATCCAAAATGGCTCAAATGGAATCAATTGATTCATTGATTGAGAAATTATCTAAATCCGGTTATTCCACTAAAGAAGATGAACCTGTTTACAAACCGGCAGCTAAGCTACATTCAAATTTGGTAGAAGCAAAAAAAGAAATTGTAGTTTCTGCAAAAGAAGAAAAACCCAAGATTGAAAAGCTTGATAATGAGATAATTCAGAAGAACTGGAATCAAATTATTGGGAAAATAAAAGCAAAAATGCCACTTGTTGTTAATTATCTTCAAAATTCCAGAATAGTTGCAGTTGGGGATAGTTTGATTGTTTTTGAAGCTGAAACTGAGTTGGCTCAGAAGAAACTTATGTTAAGTAGAGATACAATTACTGAAATAGTCTCTTCTCATTTCAACATGAAGATTTCAATAAAAATCGATTTAAAAAAAACTGAAAAAATCGAAGTTAGAAGAAACCCTACTCTGCAGGATATAGAACAGGAAAACCCTGATCTGGCTGAGTTTATCAAAGTTACTGAATCTATGATATCGCAGTAAACTATGCTGATTCTATTTCTGCTGACTTGTGTATATGCTCTTCTTCTGTTTTTTTTTACATTAGGGATGATTTTATTGAAGTCTCCCAATACTGTTACAGATTTTCAGAACATTTCAGTCATTGTGGCTGCCAGAAATGAAGAGAAAAATCTCCCGGAGCTGCTGCAGCGTCTTGCAACTCAGAACTATCCAACCCAAAATTTTGAAATAATCATTGCTAATGACCGGTCAACAGACAGGACTTCTGAAGTTGTACTATCATTTACCAAAGAATGCTCTAACATCAAACTTGTAGAAATTATCAGCGAACAAGCGGATTTGATTGGGAAAAAAAATGCCCTTAACATGGCGATAAACATTGCCAAATATGAAATTCTGGCTTTTACAGATGCCGACTGTTTGCCTTCTGAAAATTGGTTGACTGAAATAAACAGACATTTCAGGGGAGACGTCGATTATATTATGGGACATTCGCCTCTTATCCTGAATTCACCTGTCTGGTGGCAACTTCTCAAAAATCTGGAAAGAAATGCTTTTTTTGCTATAGCAGCCGGTGCTTTTTTCTGGCATTGGCCTATAACTTCTACTGCGAGAAACATGGCGTATCGCAAATCTATTTTTTTAAAGTCCGGAGGTTTTTCCGATATCGGACATATCAGATCAGGTGATGATGATTTGTTGCTACAAAAAATGAGTAAAAATATCAGGAGAATGAGTTTTATGTTCAGTAAAAACTCAGTGGTACCGGCAAAAGACAGAGAAGCTTTCTCTGATCAACTTAATTTGGAGACGAGAAGAGCTTCAAAATTTCGTTATCATCCTTGTTCAGTCAAACTCTTCTCTGCTTTTGTGTTTCTATATTACATTTTTTTTACAATTGGGATTATTTATGGATTGCTGAACGAGATTAGTTTGCTTTTCTTTCTAACTATTGCGTTAAAAGTGTTTGCCGAATTAATTCTGCTATCTTTTTTTATGGGCAAAATAAAGAATTTTAGAAATCTACCTGCTTTCCCTTTGTTAGAATTTTTTTACGTTCCTTTCTATGTATTTATTGCATTGAAAGGAACATTGGGGAAGTTTAGTTGGAAATAATCTTCAGACAACAGAGGAACATGTGGTTTGAGAAGGATTGATATGAAATTTGAGGAAGTAAAAAAATTGTATGCAGACGAAATCTTATGTTTTCAGGAGCAAAAGAAAGCCATCAGAAGACTCTGGAATATTGATGATGGCGTTGCTGCTTTTTTGTTTGAACTGGTTAACGCAGTCAAGCCTGACAGACTGTTGGAAATAGGGACTTCCAACGGATACTCTACCTTCTGGCTGGCAAAAGCAGCAGATCGGTCAGATGGTACTGTGGAAACTATAGAAGTAGATGATGAACGTTTTCAATTAGCTCGTAAAAACCTAAATAATCTTAAGAATGTAGTTATGCATTTCGGCAAAGCTGAGGAGATAATCCCTTTTCTGGAGTGTAAATATGATTTTGTTTTCATTGATGCCGGCAAGATTGGCTATATCAATTATATAAAACTACTTGAGGATAAACTAACTGATGATTGTCTGGTAATTGCTGACAATGTAATATCTCACCGAAAGACGGTGAAGGATTACTGTGATTATATGGTGAGCAATGATAAATTTCAAAATAAATACCTGAGTATTGAAGATGGACTGCTAGTTTCTATCCACAAAAACCAAAATCAAAGGATTCATGCAGTAGATAAAATTATGAGCAAATACGGAGATTATTATGCCTAGACCGGTAGTTATTGGAATTGCGGGAGGAACCGGTTCCGGAAAAACCACCATTGCCAGAATGATTGAGGCAAATTGTGGACAAGAAAAGATTTCAGTGATTCCACAGGATGCTTATTATAAGATTTTTAGTCATCTTCCCCCTGAAGAGAGAGCACGAATTAATTTTGATCATCCCAAATCTTTTGATAACGAGTTGCTAATTTCCCATATTCGCAGTCTTAGGAATAAGGTTCCTATTGAAATCCCTGTCTATGATTATAAGATTCATACAAGAACCCGGCAAACTGTAGCTGTTTCTCCCACCAAAATTATAATTGTGGAAGGTATATTGATTCTGGAAGATAAAGAACTTCGTAAAGAACTGGATATAAAAATATTTGTAGATACGGATGCAGATATCAGAGTATTGCGCAGAATCGAAAGAGATATTGAAATGAGAGGAAGAAATCTGGAGTCTGTAATCCAACAATACAGGGAAACGGTCAGACCTATGCATATCGAATTTGTTGAACCCAGCAAACGTTTTGCTGATGTGATTATTCCCGAAGGTGGGAAGAATAAAATTGGTGTAGATATGATTATTGCCAAAATCCGACAAATTCTTAGTGATTGATAAGTTAAGGAATAGTTATGAGAGAGCGAAAAAAGATAGTTGATTCTGCAGTAGATCTTGGGCTGGGTGCAAACATATTTCTGGCACTGATAAAGACTTTTGCCGGAATCATCTGGAGAAGTCAGGCATTGTTGGCTGATGGTATAAATTCATCAGCTGATGTTGTTTACTATGCAATTGTTAAAATTTTGCTCAAATTAGCAGGGAAACCAGCTGATAAGGAACATCCGTACGGACATCTGCAATTGGAAAGTATTGCTTCGCTTGTTGTGGGAGCATTTGTTTTGACTACAGCAGTTTCTGTATTCTGGTATTCCATAAACAGTATGAAAGAAATAATCAACAGTAATGGTCACGACAGTAGCGGCTCTTATCTCGTTATGTCTGTAGCTTTATTCACTGTATTTTCCAAAATAATCCTCTACTTATATACCAAGAGAAGCTATCAACTAACCAGAAATCCGGCTCTGAAAGCACTCGCCAGTGATCACATAAACGATATATTTGCTTCCGTGAGTGTTTCGATTGGTGTTGTCCTGACTAAAATAGGTTATTTATGGGTAGACCCTTTAGCTGGTGCTTTTGTTGCACTGTTTATCCTGAAAACCGGTATCGAAATCATCAAAGATTCCTCTGCTCAGCTGATGGATACATTTCCCGATAAAGATTTCAGAAAAGAAATATCTTCAGTTGTTACTTCTCATGAACAAGTCTTGGCAGTCGATGATATCGGAATTCACCGTTTCGGTCCAAAATTTATCCTTAATATTTCTCTGCAGATAAACGGCTCTTTAAGTGTCAGAGAAGGTGATAATATCTCTGATGAAGTGGAAGCAAAACTTTACAGTTATTATGAGAATACGTTGAGTAAAGTGAATATTCATTATCATCCACCAAAACAAGACGCTGAGTTGTCTAAAATAGGGGAGAGCTGATTATGAAAAGGGTTTACTTTCTACTAATAATAGTAATTATATCCTGCCTACTGGCTGTTGAGTATAATTATAAAATCAACAGAGACAAATGTATAGGCTGCAGATTGTGTGTTTCAGCATGTCCTGTGAATGCAATTTCGATGAAACATGGAAAAACGATAATTGATGATGAAATTTGTATTGATTGCGGAATCTGCTTTAATGGTAATAACAGCAATTATAAAGGTTGTCCTGTTAGTGCAATTGAAAGAGATAAGTTTGTTCAGAATCAACCGACAGAGAATGAAAATGTCAGGAAAGAAAATGATACCGAAGATATCTCTCTGAAAAAATATGTTGTAACTGAAAATATTTGTATTGGCTGTAATCTTTGTGTACTGAACTGTCCCGTTAAAGCAATTACCATGCAAAACAAAACAGCGGTAATTGATACAGTCAAATGTATTGGATGTGGTATATGCGTTAATGGCAACGGAGAGAATTTCTCTGGATGTCCGGTTAGAGCAATAATAGAAGAAAATAACCCGGAACAATGATTTTGTATATCTTACAGTAAAACTATATTATTGTTAGCACATAAATTGTGAATCAAAATGATTAAAAAATGGAGATGATCATGAAGCTAAAGCCAATTATTATAGAGATAATCGTTTCATTGTTTTTGATAACTTCCTGCAAGTTTACAGGCTTGAGTGATGGTGATTATGTCTCCACAGGGGATTATACAATTATTAATCAGGGATATTTACACGGAACTGTCGGAGCAAACAAACTAAAACTGAAAAATAACAAGATTTTTGTACATGTACCTGACCAATCGATAGCACTTTATAATATTGAAGATATAGTATTTCCCGATTTAGTTAGTGATTATCCGGTTAGCGGAGATATTGATTTCGATGTTGATGAGAGGAATGTAGTTTATCTTGGATATAGTTACGCCGGAATTGATGTTATTGATTTTGAAGATTATCCACATTATGTTTCAACTATCTCAGACGTTGGTAATCCCCTTTCAATAACTGCTGAGAATTCCAGACTGTATGTTTATGATGATTACGATGGAATTTGTGTATATGATGTCAGTGACCCATTTTTTCCAATCCGACTGAGCAGTTTATACTGCCACATAGATACATATTCATTCAATAGAATGGTGGTAGATTTACCTTATATTTATATTCTGCACGATTTTGGGATAGTTATAGCCTCCATTATTGATGATTCTTCTCCGCAGATAGTGTCAGAAATCAATGCCTTTGCCTGTTACGATTTGAAAGTTTCGGGGGACTATTTATATGTGGCTGAATCTAATGGCGTTACAGTTTATAATGTTACCAATCCTTCAGTTCCGGAGAGACGAGGTTCACTACCGTTGCCGAATATTGCTCTCTCGTTAGACAAGTATTATGATCTTGTCTTTGTAGCCTGTGGCGCAGACGGTATCAGAATGATTGATGTGAGAGACCCTGATAGGTTGAAAGAAGTGGACAATTTTTCTGTAAACACCGTAGCTACATTTGTAATAGTCTCCAATGAGTATATTTTTGTTGCAGACAGTTTCTTTGATGTTCAGATGTTTGAGTATTGGAAAAATTGAAAAAAAATTAAAGTTATCAAAAAAAAGGTCGAATACAAGAATGTAAGCGACGGCTTACACCACAGTGAATTCCTGATTTGCCATTAGAAAGATGCCCCTTCGGGGCATTCTTTTTTTAGATAGTCCAACAAAGCTATAAAGAAGAAGCACCTTCATATAAGATTTAAATTACTATTCTTGACAGAAAAAAAAGCTCCAAAAAATTCGATTAGGAATTCTCAATAAAGTATAGAAAGTGAGGTACTATGCAGGATTTTAAGTGGTTGAAAATTGGATTATCCATAATCATCATGGCAGTAGTTGTATATGTCCTGAAAACTCTGAAAGCGATATTCATTCCTTTAGTGTTTGCACTCTTTCTCACATTCATGTTTGCTCCATTAAACAGATTCCTGGTTAACAAAAAAATTCCACAGCCATTAGTATTGATTATCCTGGTGGTTATTATATTTATTAGTTTTACTCTAATCGGTTCATTGGTCTATATGGGAGTAGCATCTTTTGCTAATGAATATCCAAAATATGAGAGGCAAATGACGTTATTGTTGGGTGATTTTATTAATGATTTCAATGCCCCGACTAACGATGTCGCACAGTTTATTAAAAATAATGTAAAACCTTCCGATATTATCAGCAAGATATCATTCTCTTCAATAATTGCAGGAACAATGGGTACTTTTGTTGATTTTATCATGAAACTTACTCTGACGGTTATTTTTATGCTCTTTATTGTGGCGGGTAAGTCTCGTTTTATCAACAATCTTGCCGACGTCTTTACCACTGACTCATCAGATCAGACAAACCACATA
>JAQVBK010000308.1 GCA_028690365.1 Candidatus Cloacimonadota bacterium | reverse complement strand
GAAGGCAATACCGCTGAAGGCTGGAATGAAAACGGCATCTGGTTTTATACTGAGCAAAACTTCTCCACTTTGGCTTATGCTCAACTTACCGGAAACAACTTGTTAGTTATCTGGCAATACATTAATACTCAAAATATCAATTCTTTAAGAGGACAAATTATTACAGAATCTGGAGAGCTAGATTGGCAGGATAATGGTATCGTTCTGTCAGAAAATTTTGATAACGTTAGTAATTACATTGAGCTTTTCTTAAGTAATGATACATTTACATTGTTTCAGAAACAATATGGTTATTCTGAATTGAAAGGACAAAAATATGATATGCAGGCAAATCGACTGTGGGGAAACGAATACATCATCTTTGCAGAATCCGTAGACAGTTTTTCAGTCGAACAGATAGGCAATCAATTCGCTATAGCAGTTTCCAGATGGTCACCCTCAGCTAATAACTACTTTGATATTTATCTGATAGTTATCGATGAAGATGGAAACAATCTTCTGCAAGATGAGTTAGCTGTCTGCTCTTACTACAACCAACAAAAAGCGCCGCAAATCTCCCCGCTTTCCAATGAATTTATTGCAGTAACCTGGTATGATAACCGATCATCCCATATGATTACTTCCGGTGGATTCAACATCTACTCCCAATTGATAGATATTTCACTGCTATCGACAGAAGAAAATGAGACAATCTCAGTTTGGGAAAGTAATCTTTTGAACTATCCCAATCCCTTCAACCTGTCCGGCACAGAGCGCAATTCAGGCACGACCATATCTTTCAGTCTTCTCTATGATTCACAGGCTAAAGTTGAGGTATTCAACATGAAAGGACAGCGGGTAGCAATCCTGAAAAATGAATTCTTGCAAAAAGGAGATTATACCTGCAACTGGAATGGTACAAATGAACAGGAAAAACCGGTTGCATCGGGAATATATCTGTACAGATTGAAAACAGATAGAGAAGAGAAGATGAAGAAGCTGTTGTTGCTGAAGTAAAAAGTGACAACATGAAATCCAATGCATAATTAACAGGGATAGACATGATGAACAGGATAAGAAAGAATTGAATAATACACAACGAACAATTAATAATGAAGACCAAAGGGTTAAAAGTGAAAAGACAAAAGTGAAAAGTAAGAGATAAGACCTAAATAGCCGTCATTCCGACTGCAATCGAGGAATCCTCTGCTTTTTCCCTAAAGTTTCCGGTTAAAATCTGAATGGTGTTTATCCGTAATGCGAGCTGCCAGTTCACTCTATTAGCAACTTAGGTAAGTCGCTTTGCATAGACTCGTAATGCGAACTGCCGGTTCACTAAGCTTCTCGTCCCTAAATTTTTAGTGGGTTGAATTCATACATTTAACTTTCATGTTTGGGGATGAAAATTCGATGTAGAATTTAAATTAATGGTTTTGCTAATTACGTGAAACTCTATATTTGATTCGTACAAGATATTTTCAGCGAATTTGACATTTGCCGATAATCAGATAACTTTTCCTCAAAGAGAGGTTATATGAGAATTAAAGTATTTCTGATAATGTCAATGGTAACTCTTTTTTTAGAGGTTATCGCCTGCACAATTGGTGTTGCATCCGGAAATGTTACTCAGGATGGAAGACCGTTAATATGGAAGGCACGGGATCGTTACTCATATCAAAATAACAGAATAAAGTACATAGAGGATGAACCATACAAATTTGTTGCTGTAGTTGATTCAATTGATTCTTATGTCTGGATGGGGGTAAATGAATTCGGATTATCAGTTTTAAATTCATCATCTTATGACTTACAGGAGCAAAGAACCTTTGGTAATGGCTCTTTTATTAAGCATGCACTGGGAAATTGTAAAACTGTCAATGATTTTGAAGAGCTACTAGATATCACAAATCTATCAGGAAGGATTACCTACGCAAATTTTGGAGTTATGGATTCTCTTGGTAATGTTGCAATTTTTGAAGTATCACACTATCAATATTGGAAATTTGATGTATCAGATTCTGACAGGGGATATATAATCAGAACAAATTTTTCTGAAAATGGTGGTGGAGATGAAGGATTAGACAGATATATCCGTTCTACAAACATAATTGAAGAACTTATCAGAGGAAATGAGTTGTCTTATCAAAATGTTTTGAAATATCAATTGAGAGATTTCTCTGACAGCAATTCTCAGGAAATAGAAATTCCCTTCGAAAGCCAATACCAACTAAATGAGCCTTACGGATTTTTTGACACTCAGTATTCCATTAGTGGTTATGAAACCGTTTCTGCAACTGTAATAAGAGGAGTTTTTTCGGAAGAACCATCTTATTTTACTACCATGTATACAATTCTGGGGCATCCGGCAACTTCAGTAGCTTTTCCCTATTTCCCTACAGGTCAAACATCTGAATTCTCTTGTAATGACTCTATATCGGTTTTAATGGAGTACTCACTTAATAACCGCTCAAAATTATTCTCCTATACTGACAGAAAATATATTGATTCATTTTTATTGAGATCAGAAAATTCTAATTTTCTGGAAGACTTATACAACCTGGAAGAAGAGATACTTCTGGAATCTGAAAATCAGTTAAATATTTGGAGAAATAATCATCCAAATCATTCAGAAATGACAATCTATCAAAACCAATTAATTGCTGATTTCTATCCCCAGTTAACTGAGATAACTCTGGACAATTCAGTAATTGCAGACTTCTCAGTTAGTGACATTGATTACTCTTCAGATTTAACGGTATCTTTTTACGATAAATCCAGGCACAATCCACATCAATGGGAATGGGACTTTGATAACGATGGCATAATTGACTCTGAACTTCAGAATCCAAGTTTTACTTTTATCGAAGAGGGAGTTTATCCAATTACGCTAACTGTATCAAATGAAATTTCGACAGATTCTGTAACAATTAATCAGCAAATATTTGTTAGCACTGAAGACAATCAGGCTGAGTCTTTAAAAGCTCTACTCTTCTCTAACTACCCCAATCCATTTAACCCTGATACTAAAATTTCTTTTGAATTGGCAAAAAATGAAGAAGTAAGTCTGGATATATACAATTTAAAAGGAAAACATGTAAAACAGCTTATTCTGGAATATCTTCCTAAAGGAAAACATATTGCAAGTTGGGATGGAACTGGAAATCAAAATGATAAATTATCATCCGGGATTTACTTTATTAGACTTAAAGTCGGTAAAATCACTTTTACTAGAAAGACTGTGTTGCTAAAGTAGATAATTTTAAAGATAACTATGGCAGATTGGGATTGTAAAAGCAATAATTCTAAAGCAAAAATCATTTTTGATTTCAGCTACAATGAGCAATATTGCTCATATAGTAATCTTCTATCAGATATTAGAAAACGACTCAGAGAAATTCAATAGAGAGTCATTTCTTTTAGTTTAGAAATGGCTACATTGAATACTGATATTGTAAAAATTTTTTATAAAAGGCAATAGATTGAAAGATGGAGAATAGATGAAAACTAATGCTATCTTCACAAGAAACGTGAAAGGAAGTACTGAAATATTGGCTAAATCGGTAATTGGAATTGCCGGCTGCGGTGGTTTAGGTTCAAATTGTGCCGTAAGTCTGGCAAGAGCCGGAGTCGGCAATCTCATTCTGGCTGATTTCGATCAGGTGGAA
>JAQVBK010000307.1 GCA_028690365.1 Candidatus Cloacimonadota bacterium | reverse complement strand
AGTATTCAAACAACTGGTGAGCTATTCACTAATGGCACGGAAGCAGAAAAGATTGCAACTGCCATTAAATTGATACTCTCATCAACTGAAGGCCAAAAAGAAAATGAGTCCGGTGAAATTCAAACAGGTGTAAAAACCCTTCACCTAATTGTCTGCGGTGTGCAAGCCTATCAAACAGATGGATTCGTTGAATTAAAATACGCTGTCAAGGATGCAGCTGCTTTGAAAAGAATAATCACAGAAAAATTCAGTTATGAATTTGAGTTAATCCATACGTACGAATTATACGATACAGATTTTTCCAATGAAAATCTGAATGGCATTCTGAACAGAATTGCTGAGACTCTCGGAGAAAACGATTATTTGCTCTTTTTCTATGCCGGTCACGGTGCCTTTATAAAAAATGATACAATCTACGAATATATCCTCAAATTTTCCGAAAAAAGCGGCGGGTTGGCGTTGAGCTGGCTCATGGAAAGTCTTGATGCCATTAACACGCAAGAGACAACACTCATACTGGATGCTTGCAATTCCGGTATCGTTGTGGACTACATCATCAAAAACACCATTCAAAAGAACATCCACTATCAAACGATGAAAAAGAAAATCAACATCATCACTTCCAGCAAGCACTGGGAAAAAAGTGCTGAAATAAAAGAACTTGGTCACGGTCTTTTCACGTATTGCCTGTTAACAGTTCTGGAATCTATCGAAGAGTTTGACATTGAAAAAATAGTCAACGAATTGTTGCTTCAAATGAAGAATAACTCCTTGAAATATCTTGAAGAAGTTCAATTTCCAGGGATTTTTTTGTCTGATTGATGATTATGCTATTAGTTGCGGAAGTGTTCTGCAAGTAAACAGGTTTGTTGTTGGGCGGGCAAATAAAAAAAGACTGATTCTATTATCCGTCTTTTTTATTTAAACTGACATTTTTTTGGTAAAAGGGGGTCAAAGTAGCTAAATAGAAGTAAGAGGAGAGTATTTGTAACTTCATAGTAGTTATGCAATTATACAACATTAACTTGAACACACACGACCTGCGGGTGTGTGTCAAGAATCAGGGTGTTTTAAGAAATCTAATGGGGGATCGCGGGGTCCTGTTGGTTTTCGCAACTTTTGTATACCGTGGTTGCGTCCCGCGATAACCTTACCCCGATATTATACTTACACGACCTGCGGAAAAGTCACTTTGAATTGGTATAATAGAACGAAGACGCATACAGCAAAAAACTTAACCTATAAAAATTAAGTCGGGTGTGAAAACACCTTGCGTCTTGCAAAAAAGCCCGCGATAAAAGCGGGCTTTTTTAGTATTCAGGTTGCCAAAGGGTCCAGACCAGCCCCCTTGGCAAAACAGAAAACGCCCCAACTGCTAACCATCAGGGCGTTTTTGCGGGTATGTATATCAATCTTTATTTATGCTTCTTCAGCTTCTATTTTAAACTTCTTAATCTGTTCAGATAGTTTTTCGGAAAGTTTGTTTAACTCTGCTGCTGCTTCTTTGACCTGCATCGTAGTTGTACTATGTTCAGTTATAGCTTTACTTATATCCTCCATCTGTTCTGAGATATCCTCCATAGATTTGGAAGAGGTTTCCATTCCTGTAGCCATTTCCTGAGTTGCCGCTCCCTGTTGTTGTGCTGAATCGGACAGTATTTCAATCTTTGTACTTATTGAAGCAATAGAAACGGAAATATTTGTAAATTCACTTTCGATTCTTTTTGAACCATCAACAAGCTTCCCATAAAATACTACTGTTTTATCAACTGCAATGTTTGCTTTTGTGGCACTGTCATCAATTTCATTGAGGATGGTTGCTATATTCTGAGCTGCACTTTTACTTTCTTCGGCCAGTTTTCTGATCTCATCGGCAACAACTGCAAATCCCCTTCCTGCTTCTCCCGCTCTTGCCGCTTCAATGGCAGCATTTAAAGCAAGCAGGTTTGTCTGTTCCGAGATTGAAGAAATGGCAATTACTATTTCCTGAACGTTACTGGATTTTTCTGCTACTATATTTACGAGTTTCATAGCCTGTTTGTTCTGATCGTCAACCATATTCATCATGTCACCTTGTTGCTGAAGTTCATTCCTTCCCTCATCAGAAGCCTGTTGAGTTGCTATCACCTCATCTGCAAGCTCCTGAGCGGTACTGGAAACGTTCTGTGCAGAAGATGAAATTTCTTCTATTCCGGCATTTACCTCTTCTATGGATGCTGAAGTGTCCTGAACGTTATGAACGACAGATTCTGCCCGAGAATCAAGTTCTTCACTGAAAACGCTATTTTCTTCAGCGATTGAAGCCAATTCGGAAGCTGATCGGTCTACAGAAGTGATCGCATCTTTAACAGAAGTCAGAGAATCAAACAAGGCGGTAGACATGAAATTAAGTGAATTTGCCATTGTTCCTATTTCATCTTTATTTTTTACGGTGAATCTCTGTGTGAAATCACCCTCTCCAAATTTTATAACACCTTCGGTCATCATCTTTATTGGTTTTACCAAACGGCTTCCGAGGATATAAGAGAATAAAAGGATTCCGGTCAATGTTATACCAACGATTATAAATATTAAGAGCTGCAATCTGTTTAAAGCTGCCATAACCTCTGATTTTGGAACATTGGTAACGAAGAACCATCCGGTGGATAACTCTTTGAAGGCGGATATCTTATCTACATCGTTGTATTTGTATTCAAAAACATTATCACTCTTGTCTATCGCATCCAGAACTACCTTTCCCATATTCTGATCAATGTCTGTGATATAAGTACCAAATTCTTCTGTTGGGTGTACTAAGATCATTCCATCTTTGTTGATGAGATAGGCCAAACCTGTACCATAAGAAGAGGAATTGTTCACAATATCTTGAATATAATCAAATTTGACATCTGTACCGATAAATCCGATAACGACATTGTTCATAATAATTGGAAGAACACAGGACATGATATCGCCAAGTCCTTCATAATAATAAGGTTCTGTAAAAGTCAATTTTCTTGAACTCATGGGATTGGTTATCCATGACAAATCGTTTGAGGAATCTGTAAAATAATCCATTGGCAAATAGTCTTCTCTGTATACGTTGCCATTTGGATCCTGCAGAAAAGAGATACTGTAAGAGAAGCCGTACAGGAATGGGTTAATATAAAAATAGGCATCAATCTGTTCTGGGATAGACTTTGCAAAACCCTCCATATAATCAAGAATCTCTTTTTCATATGTTTCAAGGTAGGTCAAACCGTTTTTTTCCACTTGATCCGGGTCAATTGACCTTTTAATAACTGTTTCCATTGCAGTTGTATAGTAGATTACCCTGTCAAAAACCTTTTCAATCTTTGCCGTCTCTTCCGAAGAGATCTTTTCAAGCAGTGTTTCACTTTCTTCAATCAAAATGTTTCTTGAGTTGATTACAAAAAAGCTGGTGATGACAATTGCCAGTGCAAGTGAGGCGAAAAAGATGCTAAAAACAATTTTTAGTGTCAGATTATTTCTGAACATGAAAACACCCCTTTTTTAATATTTGTTTACTTCGGAATTCTTGACACCATATTTGCCAAGGGGACTGACCCCTTGGCTCCCCTAAATCAAAAGTAAAAACAAATAAATTGGTAAAATAAACACCGATTCATCTTTGGAAATAGTGTTTTTAGTCAATAATATACC
>JAQVBK010000306.1 GCA_028690365.1 Candidatus Cloacimonadota bacterium | reverse complement strand
TTCTCTCGCTTAAGAAAACTAATTTACAGGTTAGAGTAGCAAGCTTCACTCAAGGGCTAATTCATATCTCTTTCTGACCCATACAACGTCACTAGCTGCATTATGTCATTCTTGTCCCGCTCGACGCAGGAGAGCGGTCTTTCCCGCAAAAATAAAAAAGAAAACTGGAAGAAGAAAGAGACCCGAAAGAAGAAAAGAAAGAAAACAAAAGCCAGAAAGTGAAAGCTGCTGGAGATGCTTTTGAGTAAGAACGAGAATCTAATATATCAAAACAGCATAAATTTCTGTCTTATCTTTCTTTCAAATCTGTATTTCTTTCTTTGGCATGAAAGTACCCTTATTTCGCATTCCGGACCCTCATTCAGAATTTCTGATTATGTTGGAAGCAAATATAGCATTTTTGTCCTGTTAAATTGAAGCCAGGGTCCGGAATGTGGACGTGAGGATACTTCGCCTTCACTTAATGTCAGGTTTCTTTTTTTCAACAATTGCGAATATTTCACTAATTATTGAGATACGTTCATCAATTGGAAATATCCCGGTCTCAACAATCTTCCTCCTTTGAACTTCTCCCTTGGCATATCCCGTTTCATCTTCGTACATCTCATCATTTGTGATAAGATGCCATATTATTGTTGCAATTTTCCTTGCTAGGGCAATAATTACCTTTGCATGTCCAATTGACTTCTTTTTTCTGTTAAAAAACTCTTTTAACTTGCTATTTCTCGTCCTTGCTGCTGCCTGAGCAATCTGTGTTAGAATCCACCTTGCTACCTTTGATCCTCTCTTAGTGATCCTTCCATTGTGGTATTTATCTGTAGATTGGTACACATTAGGAACCAGTCCAAGCCATGAAGCAAGCTTGTCCCCTGAAGCAAAATCCTTAAAATTGCCTATTTCAGCAATTAGAGTTGCCGCACCAAGTTCCCCTACACCTGGAACAGACATTAAAACCTTAGTTTGACAGTGTAAATTAAATTTACTGAGAGGCTCCGATTTGTTGTCAAAAATCAATTGACAGTATTCATAAATTTCATCAAATTGCCTCTGATTTTCCAGCTTCACAATCACTATAAGGTAAATTAGTAGAGATTTTTGTCCAATTTTGGCACTTTTGGCATCTGACTTTTTGGATAGCATCTATATTTTATCTGAGATTCATGCTATCTGTCAAATTCTATACCAAAAATTTGATCAAAAATTATGAAAATAGCCATCAAGAGAAAGAGAATCATCTGTCAAATTGAATCGTAAAAAATGGGCAAAAATTTGTTGAAATAATATTATTTATTATTCCAACAGATATGAAAACAATCTTTCAACATAAAAACCAAACTGTCAAACTCAGGTTAAAATTTCCATTTCTCGCTTATGATTTCCATAAGCATAATTGAAAATTTCTTTTCCCAAAAGTTCGATTGAATCGTCAAAATCTTTTATTAGCTTCAAACATATCTGAAGCCTGACTGCAGCACTCTGGGAGATTTCTCTGTCCAGAAGCTCTCGGATCTGAGCGCTTTTTTACGAACATTTGGAGAAAGGTTTTGTAGAATCTGGTCAACGTTTTTACCTGAAGAGATTCCTGATAGTATTTCTCTACCATTTTTCCCAAAAATATCTGTCAACACATCTTTTAGATTAAACATTTCAGGTGCGAGAATAGCATGAGCTTCATTTTTTATATCTGTTCTTTTTTGTACAAGTTTGTGGCGAAGCCGAATGTTTGAACGATATTCTCTGTGATTTTTTGGGAAAACTCTTGATGGTTGAACCATGTCATTCAGTGCAAGTTTTGCAATGACTTCTGAATCTATCTTATCTGTCTTTTTATGTGTAAATGCCTTCATGTCGCGAGCATTTCCAACTATAGTCACCATTTTAAATAATGCGACATTTTATGCGTAAATTTGTGCATCTCCCAAAATTCATCCAATTCTTTCCTTAATACTTTAATATTTTTGAATGATTTTATTGACGTTAACTCTTCTCTTATCGTTTTCCAACAATATTCTGTTGGGTTTCTGTCTGGAGTAGCTGGAGGGAAATACAAAATTTGCAACCATTGCTTATTGTTTTGAAAAAATTCTTCTGCCTTTTTTGATTTATGCCATGTAGCTCTATCCAGTAGAAGAAATATCTTTGTTCTTACATCTCTCTTAAAATCAAGTAATGATTTTAGGAAAGATTCTGTATTCTGTGTAACTCCTAAATCATATCCATAAAACTCTTCGTTTTCAGTGTAGAACCCTCCAATATTGACTTTGGCTTTTGAACCACTTGTAAACTTAATAGGTTTTGAGCCTTTAATCGCCCAACATCTTGATCGATTTGAATCCACACAAAAACTACTCTCATCATGAGTGACGAATATATGATTAGGGTTTAGGAATCTTTTTTTGAACTTCAGATATAAATTCAGTTGTAAGTGCCTCGTTTCGTCTTTTTGATCTCGGTCTACACGTTATTTTACTAAATCCTAAATCTTTAATAATTTGTCTCATTCTTGATTCAGAATAAGACACTTGAAATTTTTCTCTGACAAATTGAATTGCATCTTTTGTTTGCCAACCACGATAATAGCCATCATCTGTTGGTATTGGATCTGAAAGTGCTTTCTTTAAATCAGAAAGTTGTTCCGCTGTTAAAAAAGACTTTACTCCTCGTCCAGATTTACATTTAAGGCCGAGTAATCCTTCTTTTTCAGCACGTTTTATCCACCGATGAACCGTTGAACGATGGACTGAAAAATCTTCTGCAATTTAAGCTAGACTCAAACCATTTTTAACCAATAATAAGGTTTGAAGTCTCATCTGCTCGTTTTTGTCACAGGAACTAATGGTTGCCTTAGCAATATCATGCGTAGTAAACATATCCAAACTCATTGTAAAAATAATATACTTATTTCAAATATAATAATGTTGCATTATATCCAGAGGTGACTATATAAAAGGCAGATGTTTTATCAAGGACTCATGAATAGGAACCCAAAAGTCACTTGTTGATTCACATGCAACAACGTCACATTTTTCTAATGTAACCCAATTTCTAAGGCTTAAAATTCCATCTTCATCTCTGTCGAAACGTTGTTGCTGTTTTTCACCGGATCTACTGAGGATAGTAGCAATCAAAAAACGTTTGTGGATATCTAAACCGCAAGATTTGTTTATTTCTCCTTCCAATTTACATTACTCCATCATTTCCAGGACAGTAGAATTACCTCAAAGGCAATTTGGCATCCGTGATCAAAGTCACATTTGAGCCTTCGATGGCAATTCAATGGTTAGTTTTTTGACGGCTTCAAAGAGCCAAATAGAAGACAACCTTCCTATCATAAGGGAATGATGGAGTTAATATACAAAAAAGGTAAGTGAAAAGGACTTCATTGGTCATCGGTTAAGAACTTACTTCCACTCCCCAATAGTGTTTTTCATTTCACCTTTTCATTCAAACAATTCTTCTCTGAACCTTTCTCTGTTTACATGTGGATCCAGTGCTTGGCTTTCATATACACTCATCACTGTTTCAAAAGTTCTTTCAATTCCGCATCTATGCAGAATTACTGTCAATAAATTTGATGCATTTTCAGCAAATATTATGCTCCATCTCTCCTGAGTATATCGAACCATTTTTTCAGGCTGAACAGTCTTGTTTTTTACAAGTGAATAAA
>JAQVBK010000305.1 GCA_028690365.1 Candidatus Cloacimonadota bacterium | reverse complement strand
GACATTCCCTGCTGCTGATTCAGTTTTATCAAGACAAGAAAGACTTGAGACAAGAAAAACAATTACAGTAGGACTAGAACTTAAACTTCCTGAAACGACAGCATATTTGCAAAGTCAGGAACTAAAAACTGCTCAGGCAGAACTTGATCAGCTTAACTCTCAAGTCGCACTTTACAAAGACCAGTATCAACAAGGCGACACTGTAAAAAGAGAAAAAACTGAAGACGGCACTATTAAAGAAACTATATCCGGCTCTGATGGTAAGACAAAGAGTGTTATATTCTATTCTAAAGATAACATCCCTGAATCTAAATACGATTACGTAAGAGATGAAAACGGTAATGTTACAGAGCAGTACAAATATGATTTGACATCAGAAACTCCTGATAGACCGGACGCGATAATACACTTTACCTATTCTAAAAATGAGGATGAATCTTATACTGTTTCATCTCAGACAATTGAAAAAGACATCGAATACAACGATGAAGGCCAAATGGTCCATTCTGTAATATATGGAAAAGACGCTAAGACTGTAGTTGGGACAACAGATTGGGTTTACAACGAAGATGGTTCAGCAGTTCAGACTAAATATGCAGCTGACGGCACAACCCCTGTTTCATCCTCAACGACAGTTGATGGTCTTAAAGTTTCTCAAGAAGATTATTTAGATGGAGCACTAGTAACTCAATACAATTATACTTATGATGAAAACAACAACCTGACAGAATTTAATATTTTTGACTGCACTAAATATGAAAACACGCTTCAAAAATATTCTTATGAAACAGGAGAAAGAGTTTTAGACTCTATCGCTGTTCAAAAATATTCAGATATTTATAAAACATTCTTAGAATCAGAAACCACATATGGCCCAGATGGTAAAACAGTAACAGGCAAAAAAACCTGGGAATATACTAATGGCTATGAATTAAAAGAAACTCAATATGCAGCCGACGGAACAACACCTGTTTCTTCAATTACAATGCTTGAAGACCTGAAAGTTGCAACAGAAAGCTATGATGAAAATGGTGAATTAGCTCAATCTTGTACTTATTCATATGATGAAAACGATAATCTTTCAGAAGTTGCTAGTTTTGACCATAAGAATTTCACCAATACAATCCAAAAGTACTCAATGTATGAAGAAAATAAAAGAGTTTTAGATTCTGTAGCTGTTGAACAATACTCAGATGCACAAAAAACAAAACTTGAATCTGTAACGACATACGCTGCAGACCAAAAAACAGTGACAGGTAAAACCGTTTATGAAACTACTGATTATAACGGCCAAACATATGAAGTGGAAACTCAATATCAGCCAAGCCCTGCTAATACGGTCGTAATGACATACACTGATGCAGATGGAAATGTAGCATACGAAGACACTCTTGAATGTTTCGATGATCCAATTGAAAATCCTGATAATGGTCGTGTCAAAAAGTCCATTTCAAAAGATTTTGAAAATGGAACAATAACCACAATAGAATACAATGAAGACGGGACTATAAAAAGCACCGTAACTACAGACTTTGATGGTAACGTTCAAGATACGCCTCCAGAAGACAACGAAGGTACTATTCCTAACGAAATACCAGAAGAAGGTGAAACTCCAGTATCATCATCTTCTTATACAAAAGATGAGCTACTTGCACTCGGATCAGATGATAAACAAGGAGACACTTTTGCAAGGTACCTTGCTAAAAAGAATTTAGATGTAGATACAGCAACAACAGAAGAACTAGATGCAGCTTTAAATGAGTACAATGGACTCATAGAACAGAAAAATGAGTTCCTAGAGCTTTATGAAAAATTCAAAGATAATCCTGAATTAAGAGATAAGCTTGCAAAGAAATATGACTTAACCGACTCTGATAAAGATGACGGTACAGCTACAATGACATTAAAAGAGTTATATTTCTGGGTCAACAATGTAGGCGCATTTAAAACATCAGGTGAAATGGGTACAGAAGCCTATGACAAAGACTTTGATGAAAGAGTAGCTTCTGCCGTAGAACAAATGAATACTATGGCTGAGTCAGAATTTGAAAAAATCGCCGGCGATTACAGCAGGAGCGACTTAAGAGAGCTCGGTTCAGATGATAAACAAGGAGATTCATTTGCAAAATACCTTGATAAAAAGGATTTGGATATAGATGATGCAACACCAGAAGAGCTAAAAGCTGCGGTGGAAGAATATGAAGAGCTCATAGAAAAGAAAAACGAATTCTTTGAACTATATGAAAAATGCAAGTCAGATCCTGTGTTAAAAGAAAAGTTGATGAAAAGATATGAATTAACCGATTCTGATGAAAGTGACGGCACTGCTGAAATGACATTAGAAGAGCTATATTCTTGGGTTAATGATGTAGGTGCATTTAAAACATTCTGGGAAAGAGGCACAAAAGCCTATGACAAGGACTTTGATGAAAGAGTCGGGTCTGCCGTAGAGCAAATGAGTGCGATGGTTGATTCAGAGTATACCGAAATCGTAGACGATTATACCAAAAGCGACCTAAGAAAATACGGATCAGATGATAAACAAGGTGATACATTTATCAAATACCTTGAAAAAAGCAATATAGATATAGATACAGCTGCACCTGATGAAATAAAATCAGCATTTGAAGAATACAACAAGCTCATAGAAAAGAAAAACGAATTCCTTGAACTATATGAAAAATGCAAAGCAGATCCAGAGTTAAGAGGCAAGCTGTCAAAGAAATATAAGCTAACTGATTCTGATGAATATAAAGGTACAGCTACAATGACATTAGATGACCTATATGATTGGGTTAATGACGTAGGCGCCTTCAGAACAGCCTGGGAAAGAGGCACAAAGGCTTATAACAAGGACTTTGATGAAAGAGTAGAGTCTGCACTAGAACAGATGAACGATTTCCTTTAAACTCAATAAGAACTTAAAATTAAATTAATTACAAAAGAGGCAAGGCAATTTGCCTCTTTTTGTAGTAAAATGTAGATATGAAAAAACCTGAACTTCTGCTTCCAGCTGGTAGCAAAGAAAAACTTGAATATGCTGTTAATTATGGTGCTGATGCTGTTTATCTCGGAATGGTTGATTTTAGTCTACGTTCGATGAGAAAAGGTGAGCTTATTACTGCTGAAAACCTTAAAGACTGCATTGGGCTCGCTCATTCTTTTGGCAAAAAAGCATATTTAACCCTCAATATTTTTGCTTTTAATAATGATATTGAACATTTAATAAAGCATATTGATGTAATAAAAGATTCAGGGGCAGACGCAATGATAATATCTGATTTCGGGGTTTTTAATGTTGTAAGAAAATATATCCCAGAAGCTGAAATCCACGTCAGCACTCAAACAAATATATTAAATTACGAAACGGTAAAATTCTGGCAGGATTTAGGAGCAACAAGGGCAATACTTGCAAGAGAGCTTTCCATAAAAGAAATTGCTGAAATAAAGAAAAAAGTGCCTGATATGGAGCTCGAAGTCTTTGTTCATGGCGCTCAATGCGTTTCTTTTTCCGGAAGATGCATGCTTTCAGACTATATGACTGGCGGAGAAAGAAACGCAAACCATGGAGGCTGCGCTCAGCCTTGCAGATGGAGCTATAAACTTCTAGAAGAAACCCGCCCGGGCGAATATTTTGAGATAAACGAAAACGAAAGAGGCACTCACATATT
>JAQVBK010000042.1 GCA_028690365.1 Candidatus Cloacimonadota bacterium | reverse complement strand
CAAAGCAGTTTCAACCAAATCCTCTCCCAGTCCGCTTTCTCTGAGCTTTTGTTTGACCATTCCTTTGCTTTTTTTTCTGTTTATCATTGAGGTTACTGCAAATTCTGCATAGCGAGCATTATCTATATAACCGTACTCTTTTGCTCGTTCTATCAGTTGTTGAATAATGTCTCTTTCAAGATACTGTCTTTTCAGGTAGTCAGATGACTGTTTTTCAGTTCTTTCTGAAATTGCCAGATAGTTGCACAGTTTCTCCCAGGCATACTTTTCGATTTCACATAACAATTCGTCAATTTCATCTGGATTTAGCTCCTGTTCTGAGTCTTTTCCCTTGCTTATAGAAGATAGGCATCCAGTTAAGAAAGAAGGGATTCTGTTTTTTGGCAGAATCCCAATTTTCTTTAAATTCAACTGTATCAGATAGATGTTTCTGCTATTATTCCTAAGCTTCAGAGTTATCTTCTGTTTCATCATCCTGTCCTGTTTCAACAGGTTTAATTATGCTTCTAACTTTGTTTTCGACTTCCTGAAGGATATCCAGGTTTTGTTCCAGGAATATTTTTACCTTCTCTGCACCCTGACCTAATCTGGTTTCACCGTATGAAAACCAGGAACCGCTCTTTTTGATTATGTCGTTATTGACAGCTATATCGAGAATAATATCCAAGTGAGAAATACCTTTTCCAAAGATAATTGGAAATTCAGCTTTTCTGAAAGGTGGAGCAAGTTTATTCTTCACAATTTTCACTCTGACATTATTACCGATAACTTCAACTTCAGAACCTGACGTACTCTTTATAGAACCAATACCTCTGATATCCAATCTGACAGAAGCGTAAAATTTGAGTGCTACACCGCCGGTAGTTGTCTCTGGCGAAACGTAGGAAGGAACGCCAATTTTCATACGAGTTTGATTGATAAATACTACAGCAGTGTTTGATTTACTAACTATTGCTGTGAGCTTTCTCAAAGCCTGCGACATAAGTCTTGCCTGTAATCCCACATGGGAATCACCCATTTCTCCATCTATTTCTGCCTTGGGTACCAATGCAGCTACAGAGTCGATAATAATCAAGTCAATTGCACTGCTTCTAACCAGTGTTTCTACAATTTCCAATGCCTGTTCTCCCCCATCAGGCTGAGAAATTAGCATGTTATCAGTATCAACCCCGATATTCTTTGCATAAATCGGATCTAAGGCATGTTCAGCATCTATAAACGCGATAACTCCACCGAGTTTCTGAGCTTCTGCAGCAATATGCAGAGTCAAAGTGGTTTTACCGGAAGCTTCGGGTCCATATATCTCAGTTATTCGTCCTCTGGGTATCCCCCCTATTCCCAATGCGACATCAAGATTAATCGCACCGGTTGGAATTACATTAACTTCAATTTTGGGTCTTTCACCCAAACGCATTATAGTCCCTACACCATACTTTTTCTCCAGCTGGGAAATTGCTGTTTTCAGAGCAGTATTTTTATTTTTATCATCCATTTTTTCTCCTGTTACTGCATTTGCAGCCTTTTAATTAGTCTTATCAGTCAACTGTTCATAGAGATTGTAATAACGCGGTCCTGCCGGGTTAAGTTCACTTTTGTAAACAACTATCTTATTCATTTCAAAATCATCGACACTGACCGGTTGTGAAAGAAGATTATATTGCGAAGTTAAAGATAACCCTGATTTAATTCTCCCCAGAGTTATATGTGGAGTAAATCGTCTGTTTTCGAATTTATATCCCAACACCATAATTTCTCTCTTTATTTTTTGGATAACTGATTCCAGTAAATTATCCTGCAATTCTCCACTTAACCAAACAATCCGGGGATTTTTCTTATCATGTAAATCAAGATGAATTTTCTTTAAAAGATGTTTACCCTGATTCTTAGAAATCACTTCTGAAACAATGCTATAGATATCCTGAAGATCATTTTCTTTTGTATCTCCCAGGAAGAGCAGCGTAAGATGTAATTGTTCACGAAGTACCCAATTAACTTTTTCGGAAACACTTCTCTTAGAAGATGAAACAACATCCCAGATTTGATTAATTGCTCTATCGGGTGGTTCTATAGCAATGAAAGTTCTGATCATCGGTGTTTAATTATCTTTTATAGCCAATTGTTCTGAGAAAATTCTTTCTTTTCTCAATGTCCTGTTCGGTCTCTACTCCTTTTGGTGAACCACCGTCAATCACGCCCAGAACTCCTCTTCCCTGCTCAGTTTCAGCAATTATTACCTGTACCGGATTTGCAGTAGCACAGAAAATATTAGTTACCTCTCTGCAGGATTTCACAACCGGTAAAATATTTATCGGGTAAATATTGCTCATAACTATCAAAAAAGTATGACCTGCTCCCAATCTTCTTTGGTTATCCACAGCAATTTCGATAAGATCATCTGCAGTACCGTCTTTTCTGATGAGACAGGGACCGGAAGCTTCGTTGAATGCAATCCCGAATTTTGCTCCGGGCACAGCAGTAACAATAGCTTCGTAAAGATCTTCTACAGTTTTAATAAAGTGTGAGTTACCAAAAATGAAATTATACTCGTTGGGGACAATAATTGACTCAGTTAGAATGTTCATAACCACTCCTTAGAAAACGAGCTAAAAAGAAAAAAGACCTTTTCAGGTCTTTTAAACTACTTTTTTTACCTTATTTGCCTTAAGACAGGAAGTACATATTTTTATTTTTTCAATCTTTCCGTCTATTTCAGCTTTGATCTGATGCAGATTAGGATAAAATTTTCTTTTGGTAGCATTCAAAGCATGACTACGCTGTTGTCCATACATAGGACCTTTTCCGCAAATATCACAATTTCTAGACATTTTTTATACCTCTTTAATGTATTTTGAACCAAAAAAAAATCAGCCCAAATATTGACAAGCTATTTAATTATCTGTTTTTTAGGAAGCGTTATGTCGAAACAAGCACCACCCTTATCAAGATTATACACTTTTATCGAGCCTTGATGATCAGAAACAACCTTTTGAGAAATTGCCAAACCTAATCCTGTCCCTGATTGTTTGCCACTTGTTACAAACGGATCAAAAATGCTGGGTAGCAAATCCCTCGGTATTCCCGGACCACTATCTGAAATAAGTATTTTGATAGCATCATCCTCATCAATTGCCCTTACCTCAATTTTGCCATCATGCTGAATCGCTTCAATTGCGTTTTTTATAATATTCTCTACAGTTCTTTTGATTTTACTTAAATCAAGAAATATTTCTCCTTCGGTTTGATTATCAAAAATCAGCTCAATATTTTTACTGCTTGCAATCATTGAAACATCTTCCTCAATTTCATGGAAAATAAAAGAGATTTCATAAGGTTTTTTATCAAGGTGACTCTGTTCTCCTCTGGCAAAATCAAGTATCTCTTTTACCATCTCGCCCAAAATTTCAGTTTGTTTGATAATTTTCGAAGAATACTTATTGGTAGTCGGGAATATTTTCTCCACCAATTGGGCAGTTAAAACAATCACCGTTATCGGAGTTTTTATGTCATGTACAATTTTACTGGCAGCACTACCTATCGCCGCCATTTTATTCTTTTTTAGAAGAGAATTCCACATGGACATATATTTATCATTTGTAAGTCTCATTCTATATGATATGGTTTTTATAAGACTCATTACTATTGAAGGGTATTTCAGACTAACTTCAATGAAATCATTTTTATTTATTTCCAGAAGAGTTACTTCAGTTACTGCTTTTACTGAAGCAGACCGAGGTGAATTATCAAACAACGCCATTTCTCCAAAATAGTTGTAAGGTTCAAAAAAACTCAATTCGTTTTCATAGATCTGACCATCAAAAGTCAAATTTCTAATAATCTCTACCTTGCCCTTTTTCAAAATATAAAAAGTATCCCCAATCGAATTTTCTTCGAAAATATATTGGTTTGATGCATATTCAACTTCCTTGAACCGAGTTGCAATATAGTCAAGCTCATGCGATTCCAAATCTGCAAAAAAGTCAACTTGCAAAAGTATTTCCTTCGTATTCATTATAACTCCTGCTAAAAATACACTAATAAACTTAATCTTTATATTCAGATTCAAAAAAAGAAGCACAATTTTTATGTCAATCAATACATTTTTTATTCTGCTCAAAATTCAATAAATACATCTTATCTTTTTAAACAAACTGAAGCCAATCTCATCTCCAAATTAAAAAGAGAAAATATATCTTTTGGTGCAAATATTGCTTGTTATATACAAACTTTAAAAAAAAATAGGGGGTCTAATGAAGAAGATTCTATTAACCGTTTTGCTAATGGCTAATCTAATGCTTATAGCCGGCAATACACAAATTTCGATACAATCGGATAATCCTTTTTTCAACAGAAGCAGTGACTTTTTGAGTATTGAGTTGGAAAATGCTATTTACCCTGCAAAACCAGGGAAACCCATGCTTCCGCTCATTCCGGTTACTCTTTTACTTCCTCCGGGAGAAAAAGCTTCTACTATTCAGGTTACTTTAGAAAATGAACAAATCTATCATCTTGACAAGCTGATTGAACCGGGACAAACTCCTGTTCCTATCAGCCAACGTCATCTGGCAGAATTCACTGAACCTGATCCGGAGATATATCAAAAAGACATGCCTTACCCTTCCGAAACTCATGACAATATTTCCACTCACTATTTCAGAGGACACTCAATTTTTACAACAAACATCTGCCCATGGTCCTATAATCCGGTAACCAGCGAGCTGAAATACTACTCAAATATATCCATCACCATCAATTCTGAAACTACCGAAGAATCTATGACTGCTTTTTCTCAAATGTACAAATCTACTGAGAAAACAAGAAACCAATTGTCTTCGCTGGTTATGAATCAAAATGACATCAATCAATATCCGCTGAGTTTCAGCAGAAACAACGAAAGATTACTCCTGATAATTACTGCCGAAAGTCAATTGAGTAATTTTGAAGACTTTTACAATCTAAAAGTTAAGCAAGGATATAACCCCATTTTAACAAGTGTTGAAGAAATATACGCTTCTCAAACCGGAGTTGATAACCAGGACAAAATCAGAAACTATATTATTCAATGCTATCAAAACAACGATACCGAATACGTTTTGCTAGGCGGTGATACTGAGTTTGTACCATACAGAAGCTTTTCTGTAACAGCTGGAAATACCATTGATCATGATTTGCCCAGCGACATGTACTTCTCAAATCTGGACAGAGTAGGAACTGGAGCAGGCCCTGACTGGAATACAAACAACAATAATTATTGGGGTGAAGTGCAAGAAGCAGATTTCTATCCTGAAGTTGCTATCGGCAGAATCTCTGCAGATTCCGCTGCCGAGTTTGCAGCCGCACTCAATAAGCAGCAAATGTATCAGATGTCACCCGTAATAGCAGATATAGAGAAAGCATTGATGGTTGGTGAAAATCTCAATGATAGTCCAATGACCTGGGGCGGAGACTATAAAGATCAAATAGTCACTGGAGGTACATTTGACGGATATTACACCACCGGAATCTCTGATAATTTCTCTGTAAGCACACTTTATGAAAGAGATACTAACTGGACAAGAGAGACTCTACGCAATCACATGAATGCAGGGATTAATCTTCTTAATCATCTTGGACACTCTTCTACCACCTTTAATATGAAATTCACTAACAGCACTGTAACCAATAATGAAATCACTGTAAACGGAATTGACCATAACTACTTTATTATTTATACTCAGGGCTGCTATCCTGGTGCTTTTGACAACAGGGATTATAATGGATCCTATGGTGAAGATTGTATTGCCGAAAAATTCACTACCATCGAAAATGGTGTAGCAGTATTTGTAGGTAATACCCGTTACGGCTGGTATATGCCAGGTGGAACTGATTCAAGTTCTCAGTATTTTGACAGACAGTTTTTCCATGCTTTATTTGACACAGAAAATACTAAGGTATCTGAAGCTAACAACTACTCTAAAATTCAAGGTATTTCTCAATGCGCAGACGATCCCTGGTTTAGGTGGACTTTTTATGAGCTAACTGTTTTTGGCGATCCTACTCTCGATGCATGGACTTCAGTTCCTTCAATTTTTACACCACAATACCCTGAATCAATCCCAATATCTGCCAATAGTATCGAAATTAATGTTGGTGTTGAAAATGCTTTAGTCGGCATATCCAGAAATGGACAAAATTTGTTTAATGGACGCACTGATGAAAGTGGAATTATTACAGCTTTCTTCCTACAGCCTTTTGAAACTATTGATGAGCTCGATATATATATATCTAAACATAATTACCTCACTCACACAGGCAGTATAATTATCTCACCTTCTGATAATCCCTACATTATTCTGAATAACTTCGGTGTGATAGCCGGCGATAATGATGTAGTTGAATATGGTGAATCTGCCAGCATAGATTTAGAGTTAAAGAACGTTGGAACTGAAATTTCTACGAATACTCAAGTTACAATTAATATCGTTAACAACCCCTATATAACTCTGAACAATAATCAATTAGAAATTGGAGATATCAATCCTGACGAGACAATCTCAATAGAAGATGCATTCTCATTCGAAGTTAGCCATAGCGTTCCAGATGGGTATAGTTTTTCATTTAGCTTAATCATCGAATCAGATGAAGACAGTTGGACAAGAAGTATTACCCTGAATGCTTTTGCCCCAGTTCTAAGCATAGGTGAGCTGGAGATCATGAATACTAATCACACACTTCTACCCGGCGAGCAATCCCCTGTTAGCCTTGTAATCAAAAACACCGGTGGAGCAAGTGCAAATAATGTTATCGTAGAAATTGCAGATAATGACCCCTTCATTAGCTTTGAAAGCAATGAATCAAATATTCCTCTTTTGATTTCAGGGGCAGAAGAATCAGTGATTTTTAACTTAACAGTTTCTGAATCAGCCAGTTTGGGATATATGAGTTTACTGGATTGTATCCTGACTGCAGATAATGGAATTGAGGGAGAGGGAACTCTTTTCATAACAATAGGTTACATGGGTGAAGATTTTGAAACCGGAGACTTTAGTCAATATGATTGGGAGTTCGCCGGCGAACAGGAATGGGTTATTGTTTCAAATGAATCACATGAAGGCAGTTATTCAGCCAAAAGCGGAACTATAACTCACAACCAGACTTCTACAATGAGTTTAGGAATCAATGTATTACAAAGTGGAGAATTGAGCTTCTACAAAAAAGTCTCTAGTGAAAATGACATCAACAACAACAATTATGATTATTTATCCTTCTCGATCGATGGAACTGAAATGGACAGATGGGATGGTCAAATTGACTGGTCTATCGCCAGCTATTTGCTAACTACCGGTTATCACACATTGACATGGACATACAAAAAAGATCCTGCCGTGTCCAATGGAAGTGATTGTGGATGGATAGATACAATCAAGTTTCCACCTTCAGTGTTCTCAACGTCATTACCAGAGTATTTCTGTGACACAAATCAGTTCGATTTAGGAGATATAGAGATAAGTATCCCTGTTACACAATATTTTTCAGTATTCAACTTTGGTGCTGCCGAATTAACTGGAAACATAAGTACGCCGGAAGGTTTCACCATTGCTCTGGTAGAATATCAGCGCAGCAGAAAATCCGTTCGCACTAATACTTCTGTTGAAAGAAATAACATTGACTACTCAATTCCTTCTTATGGCAGCCAGCAGTTTATGTTTACTTTTGTTCCCGAAGTAGCAGGTTCATTAGAAGAACAAATACTTATTACCAGCAATGATCCTTTCAATAATGCTGATTTGATTCAGATTTCTGCAGTAGTTATTCCTACCGAAGCAAATGAATCAAATAATCCGACATACAAAACTGAAATTGTTGGCAATTACCCGAATCCTTTCAATCCATCAACCAGGATTGTCTTCTCGCTTGCCGAACAGACTCAGGTAAAAATCGAAATATTTAATGTAAAAGGTCAAAAAGTTACAACCTTATTGGATGAAGTTCGGATACACGGTGAACATGACATCGTCTGGAATGGAAAAGACGACAGTGGCAAAAGTGTTTCCAGTGATGTCTATTTCTATAAAATGAAAGCAGGTTCCAAAGAATTTGTAAAAAAGATGGTTCTGCTTAAATAAAATTAAAAAGGGAGACTCAGATGAGTCTCCCAATTTCCCCAAACTTGTTAATCAATCATCCCTCAAAATTTTTCATCTTAGAAATTTCTCATTAAGAACATAACAATATACACAAAACTTCAGTTTTAACTCATTTTTTCTGATTTTTTTTCATCCACTGATAATCTACAATATATTTAAGCCATTCCGTTAATTTTGTCCGCAAAGTCTTTGATTGCCTTTTCATCAATGTTTGATCTGGATGAACTGCTTCTTTGAATTAGGAAAACAATCATTTTAAAATAGAAAGGTAGTTTACCGAAATTTATTACATCACCAAAATGTCCACAGACACTTGCTATCTTCAATAAAGATTCTGGAAAGTTCTTGATTAGCTGCTTTTCCTGTTCCCCTGGATTATTCTCACCAGCCATTAGATAAACAGCAATTTTCTTAGAAAGTAGTTTCTGAAGATTTCTTTCAATGAAAGTTGTCATTTTCTTCTGAATCCTACCGGCATAGATTGAAGCTCCCAGAATGACGAAATCATACTTTTCAAGATCAACATCAGTTTCCTTCAGATCAACAATCTCTGCATCAGCTTTCAATTGTACTTTGAGCATCTCAGCCGCTGTGGCTGTACTTCCGTAGTTAGTAGTAAAAGCAATCAATATTTTCATTTATCCTCCATCCTTCTCCTCTAATTTCAATCATCTTATTAAACAAAAAAAGTACATTCATTCAGTTTTGACAAACCAGTTGATTTCCTTTTTATAGGGAATCGGATCTACCATTCCAGCCTCTTTAAATGCCTTTATTCGCAAGTAGCAACTGTCACAAACTCCACAGGCAGTTTTATTGTCCTGATAACAACTCCATGATAGCTCAAAGGGAGCATTCAACAATTTCCCTTTTTGTATAATCTCAGACTTCGACAAATGAATGATGGGAGTAGCAATTTCAATTTTGGTTTCATCTTTGGTCCCCAGCTCAATAGTTTTATTAAAACTTTTATAGAACCCTTCTCTACAATCCGGATAACCGGAGCTGTCTTCTTCTACAGCTCCAATATAGATTCGTTGTACTCCAGTCACCTCAGCCCATGAAACTGCAATGCAAACCAAATGAGCATTTCGAAACGGAACATACGAATCAGGAACACCAGAATTGTGCTGATGTTGTTTTACCACTATTTTCTCGTCGGTCAGACTAGAACCCCCAATCTCTTTTAAATAACTGATGTCAGCAATCAGTGTTCCTGTAGGTCTATAATGTTTAACCAGCTTTTGGAAAGACTCCAGTTCACGCTGTTCTGTTCTCTGCCCATAGTTAACATGCAGAAAATATATTTCGTCACATTCGGATTTCGCTATTGAAGCAGTTACCAAACTATCCATGCCACCGCTTACCAGAACTATAGCTTTTTTCATATCACCTCTAATTAGTTTTGTGAGTTCTCTTCATAAAGTCGAGTTATTAATAATGCTGCTTCCCTCATACTTACCGGATTTGCATAAACACTCTTCTGATTTTTGTAGGTTACAAACCCGGCAGCACTACCTTTAGGTTTTCTGACATATCTGATTTGTGTATAATCCACCGGAACATTGATTGAATTCTTTGCCTTACTAAAATATGCAGCCAAATTGCAACAGATATTGATTAGTTGATCAGGAGGTTGGATTTTTTTGTAGTTTCTCAGAATCACATGAGTTCCCCGAAAAACTCTCGAATGAAACCACCAATCTTCAGGTTTGGCGAATTTCGTCGTTAGGATGTCGTTTTCTTTGGAGGTTCTTCCAATAAATATCTCCCAATCGGAGTTGACAGTAATTTTTTTGAACGATTTGTGTTCTTTGTCGGAATTACTGACTGTTGGTACTGGTCTTATTTTCTTCAGAAGTAAATAATTATCAAAATTTTCCAGTTCAAATATTTCGATTTCAAGTTTTTCAATTTCAGCATAAGCTATCTCAATTTGCTTCTCAATCATCAATTTCCCACTCTTTGCTTTGCGATATTTCTTGTAGTAAAAGTTCATATTTTCAATTGGAGATTTATCTGCTTGGAGTGGAATTGATACTTTTGCTAAATCTGGAGAATAATAATTAGTCACTGTAACCTCTTTCTCACCCTGTTTAACAAGATTAAGATTAGATTTAATAAGTTCAGCTCTTTCCAGCCAGCAATCAGCTTGAGAAGCATCATTTTTTTCTTCTAGGAGACGGTTTATTTTTTTCTCTTTTTTTGAGATTTCTTTTTTGAACTGTTTACTCTTTTGTTTTATTAGATCATCTGTCCGTCTTTGCAATATTCCTTTGTAAAACAGCCTATCCATAACGTCATTTATACTTTGAAATCCATCGGCTGAATCTTCAGCAATTTTTAAATATTTTTCATCAGTGGTAAGAGGATAGACTACTGTGTCATCATTAGATTTATTAATGGTAAAAGGAGGTTGATAAATAATCCCGGGCAAAATCTGCCTGGTTTGATTCTCCGCATAACTTATTTTTTTTAATGATTCCACAATTGTCATTTCTGGTAGATTTTGAAGTATACTATTGTACGTTTTGTTTTGAAACGACTCAGCGGATACATTATTAATATCACTTATTCTGGTTAATATTATATTCTGGTAGCGTGGGATCAATTCAATGATTAAGGCATAATCACAATTCTGACCATATATGTCTTTTTTATTGAAGTGAAGCGATATTATCCTGTCGTTGTTCACTATATAGATTCCTCTAAGTCTGCAGGAACTCAAATGCTGATTGAATGAAACAATTTCTTCAGAATGTTCCTTTAAAAAATTCTGCGAAACAGTAAAAAAAACAAACGAGTTTTCAGAAGAAAGATTAATCTGTAATAGTTTGTTGATCTTTTTAAAAGAAATAAAAAACTGATCTTCAAAACGCTGTATAGATTTAAACTGCCATTCTTCAAACATAGCGGTTTTAACCCACTCTTTAAGATATTTGTAATCCACTCTTGCCATCCTGATGTGTAATGAATACATAATAAGATTTTTTGAATGAAAAAGTAGAATAATCTGAGCATTTATTGTCAGCTAATGTTCAACTTGTTAACGTAAGTCTTAAGTGTGACAATTTTAAAATCACATAATTCAGATATACAAACGACTGATTAGCAAACATTATCGGAAATCATTTTCCTAAATCTGCCATTTTCAAGCAATTGTTTGACACATCTCCAATCCTTTAGAAAATTGGGTAAATAAAAAAAAGGAAATTTCATGTCAAAACAAGAGTTTCTGGAATTCATAGAATTTTTTTCAGTCAACTTAATTGATATTGATGAAGCTGAGAAGGAAGAGATTGATTCTCTGATGAATTCATTTTCAGACAAAGTTTCAACTATTTTTCAGATACTCAATCAAGAGTCACTCAAATTATATGATTCTATCATTAAATCATTTCTAGAATTGAGAGATTCTACTTTTAAAAAACCAGATTTATTAAAAACCATTTCAGAGAGTTTTGAAAGATTCAAAAGAAAAATTGAAGAAATAACTGAAGATAAATTCTATTTAGAGACTGACAATTCAGCAATCTCAGGAGAAAATCAGATTTGCTTAAAATCAGATTACCCCGAGAAAATAATTGATGAAGATAGGGATATTCTTCACGATTATCAGCAAGAAATGAGCGAATATACTGAAGAATTAGAACAAAAATTGATAGAATTGGAAAAAACTCCTGACAACAATGATCTGATTAATCATTGTTTCAGATTATTTCACAGTCTTAAGGGAAATTCAGGAGTTATGTCTCATCACAGTTTACACAAATTAGCTCACGCAACAGAAGACATATTTGATGCCGCCCGAAGCAAGGAACTGACACTTAATGATGAATTGTTCAAGTTGATATTCGCTTCATTAGACATGATAAAACAAATGCTTTCCAGGTTGAATTCAGAATCACATGACTTTGAACCTGCAGACAAAAGCAAATTTGAGAATCACCTTGAACTTGTTACTAGATTTAAAGATTTACTAGATCAAGAAACTGAAAAACAACAAGAAATCACTACTACTGATGAAAATAATTTGTTTCAATTAGCCTCTGAAGCGGATGTTTTCGTTCAAGATGATGTTTTATCTTCAACTATAAAAAAAGAAGCCACAACTCCGGTTGAATCCCGAACACTGGATTTTGTAAGGATATCAACGAAAAAATTAGACTTCCTTATCGATATGTTAGGAGAATTAATTATTTCCATGAATGCAGTCAAACAGGATGAACTAGTAAATGATAAGAAAAATATCAATTTTGCTAAAAAAGTATCACAACTCTCGCGGGTAGTTACTGATCTTCAACAAGCTTCAATCTCGTTGAGAATGGTTCAGATATCGGGCACTCTCCATAAAATCAAACGGCTGGTAAGGGATTATCTCAAAACAACCACAAAAAAGATAAACCTTAAAGTAGAAGGAGAAGAAACTGAAATTGACAGAAGCATGGCTGACTTGCTTTATGAGCCTCTCTCTCATATAATCAGAAACGCCTGTGACCATGGAATAGAAGAAATTCAGGAGAGGATATCGTTAAATAAACCGGATACCGGTACTATCATCTTAAGAGCTTATCACAAGGGTAATAGTTTCCTTATTGATATCATTGATGACGGCAGGGGAATTGACTCCGAAAAAATTCTTGAGATGGTAAAGCAAAAAGGTCTGCTTAATGATAACGAACAGATATCAGAGCATCAGATAAACCAATTCATATTTGTTTCAGGAATAACTACCGCCGCTTCAATTACCAACATCTCAGGCAGAGGAATTGGTATGGATGTTGTAAAACAAACAATACACAACATGGGCGGGACTGTTGAGATAGAATCTAAAAAAAATCAAGGAAGCACCTTCAGGATAAAACTCCCCTTAACATTGGGAATCATTGAAGGGATGCTTGTAAGAATCAATTTTAGGATTTTTATTATTCCCATCATAAATGTAGTGAGAGCTTTCAGACCACAGAAAGAATCTATCAACAAAGCTTTAAACACCATAGAAACTGTTAAGACTGAAGGTTTCATACTTCCGGTAATCCGCTTGGACAGAATACTGGGAATTGAAAAGAGAAAAAGTGAAATCACCGATGCAATTATGGTTATGATAAACTGCAAACAGGGGCAATATGCTTTGGTAGTTGATGAATTGGTTGGGATTCAAGATGTAGTGATAAAAACATTGGGTGATAAATTCGACAGTCTCAAATGTATTTCGGGAGCAACAATTCTTGGTGACGGGTCAATGGGTTTAATTTTAGATGTTAACAACCTCTAAAAAAAAGAAGCTTGTGCTTGACATAAAATTATCTCAAATAATTATCATCTTCAAAATCAGATGGGGGTTAAATTGGGACATAACATCAAAGTAATGGTCGTAGATGATACTGTAGTTTACAGAAAAATCATGAAAGATGTTGTATCATCACTCGCTAATATTGAAGTGGTTGCCTCTGCTCCCAATGGCGATATTGCCTTGAAGAAAATTCCATTGAATAAACCGGATTTAATACTTCTGGATGTTGAGATGCCGGTTATGGACGGATTGGAAACCCTTCAGGCTATCCGTAGGGACTATCCAGAAATTGGCGTTATTATGGTTAGCGGCATTAATGAAAGACAAGCTGCAATAACCATGAAAGCTCTTTCTTCCGGCGCAATTGACTTTGTCGCCAAACCATCCGGTTCTAACATGGCTGAAAATATCGAATTTCTGAAACAAAGTCTTAATCCCATAGTGTCAGTTTTTCAATCTAAACGATACTCCCAGCTTCGTTCTTTGGGTGAAAGCTCTACTCAAGAGAAAAAAAGCACTTTTCAACAACGCACAGTTGCTCCAATAACAGAAGCAGTTGCAATAAAAACATACTCACGTGCCGCTGAGTTACCGAGAAAAATAGATATTCTCGCTATAGGTGTTTCTACCGGCGGACCAAATGCTCTGGCAAAATTTATCCCACTCTTACCCGAAAACCTGAATATCCCAATTGTTCTGGTTCAACATATGCCTCCTATGTTTACAAAATCTCTGGCAGATCATCTGAATTCGAAATCCAGACTTGCCGTAGTTGAAGCTTCTAATCGGGATATTCTGGAAAACAATAAGGTTTACATAGCTCCCGGCGGAAAACATATGATTCTCGAAAAAGAGAATAACGTGGTCTATCTAAAAATGGACGATTCACCACCGGTAAATTCTTGCAAGCCTTCTGTCGATAAACTATTTGAATCAATTCCACACATTTACAAAGGCAACATCTTATCTGTTATCATGACTGGAATGGGTGCTGATGGACTCAATGGAGTAAAAACACTCAAAAGAGCAGGTTGTTACAGTATCACTCAAACCGCTGATTCCTGTGTAGTTTACGGAATGCCCAGAGTTGTTGTAGAAGCTGGAGTATCAGATGAAGCTGTAGATCTGGATGATTTGGCTAGCAGAGTAACCGAAATTATCAAAAAAAATGGTCTGATTGATATTGGCAGAAAAAAGGTGGAAAAATAATGCTTACATCAAAAATAGCAATTAATCAGGAAGAATTTATTCTAATGCGTGAATATATTCAAAAAGAGTGTGGTATTGTTATCGGAGATGAGAAGATGTACCTTGTCGAGAGTAGGTTGGCTCGCCTGGTTGTGGAAACAGACAGCAAGAGTTTCAAAGAATTCTACCTCAAAGCAAAGAGTGATATTTCTCAGAAAATAAAAAACAAAATTGTTGATGCAATGACAACAAATGAAACACTCTGGTTCAGGGACATCAAACCATGGAAAATTCTTGAAGACATTGTAATTCCAAAGTTTATTTCTGATTTAAAAAGTGGGCGTAAAAATCAGATCAACATCTGGTCATCTGCTTGTTCAACCGGTCAGGAACCTTATTCTTTTGCAATTCTTTTAAAAGAAGCATTGCTGAGAGAGCGTTCGTTAAACCCTGAACAGTTTAAAATCTTAGGAACTGATATCTCGCCAAGTGCTCTCTACATGGGAATATCAGGAAGATACAACAGCATAGCAATGTCACGTGGGATGCAGGATAGATTTGCAATTTTTAAAGACAAATACTTCAGACAACAGGATACTGTATTCGAAATTGACGAAAACATAAAAAAGATGGTAGTTTTCAAGAAATTCAATTTGCAGATGCCTTTCACAAATCTACCTGAGTTTGATTTGATTTTTTGCCGCAACGTTGCAATTTATTTCTCTACAGAATTCAAAAAAGAACTTTTTAAAAAAATATATATGAAATTAAATAAAGATGGTTTCTTCTTTATCGGTTCAACTGAAAGTCTAATCGGTTATTCGAATGATTTTGAACAAATCGAATACCAACGTGGCGTTTATTATAAACCAAAAAAATAAGGGTATTAATTATGAAGATACTTACTATTGACGATTCCAGAATGATAAGACTGATTATAGTCAACACGGTCAGATCTCTCGGGTATGAAACCCTGGAAGCAGCAAATGCAGACATCGCCCTGGAGATAATAGAAGCAAATTACAAAGATATCAGTCTGATACTGCTCGATTGGAACATGCCGGGTATGAATGGATTTGAACTGCTCAAAATTCTGAAATCACATGAAAAATATAGTTCTATACCTGTCATGATGGTGACTACTGAAGGTGAACGTAAAAATGTTGTCAAAGCAATCCAATCAGGAGCAGACAATTACCTTACCAAACCGTTTACTCCGGAAGATCTCTCTACCAAAATTGTAGAATGTCTGGGAATGAGCACTCAAACCGAAGAAGAAGAGAATCTTGATATAGATTTGGAAACCTTGGATTTTTGAGGGTCTTATGTATAGAGATAAAATTCTTAAAAAACTAAATGATATAGATGAAGTACCCACAATGCTGACTATTGCAATGGAAATTGATCGTCTCACACAAAATATTAATACCAGTGCTGCACAAATCAGTAATATTGTAAAAATAGATCCTGCCCTTACTGCAAAGGTTCTAAAAATCTCTAACTCACCTCTTTATGCTTCTACAAGAAAAATTGACAGCCTTCAGCAGGCTATTGCCCGTCTTGGTTTCGATGAAATCAGAAAAATTTCTATGTCTGTGGCTATTATTAACAGTTTTAAACACAATAATATTGACTATGAGAAGTTTTGGGTCCATTCAATTGCAGTCGCTTACGTTTCTGCCTACTTGCAAAAAATCAGTAATCTGCAAAATACGGAAAAAGCATTCAGTTGCGGACTGCTTCATGATGTAGGGATAATAGTTTTGGATCAATATCTCGGAGATTTATACAAGAAGGTTTTTGATATTGCCTCTCATAAAAGCTATTCATTAGAACTTGTAGAGAAAAAAATCCTCGGCATCTGTCATGCCGAAGTAGGGGCAATTCTCCTTAGAAAATGGCGAGTCCCTGATTCTATCGCAGAAGCCGTAATGCATCATCATCGACCTCAAGACTCAACCAGTAACCCTGATCTGACAAAACTTGTGTATATGGCAAATTTTATTTGTAACAATAGAGGAATTGATAATGGAACGAATTTTTTCCCTGAAGGTTTTTATGATGACATCTGGGACGATCTGAGTATTCCAATTGATGAAGTAGACAGAGTCATTGAAGAAGTGAAAACCAATTTGGAAAAGGCTAAACAATTACTGCATCTCGGAGGAATCTAATGGAAAGAGCTATTTTTTATAACCTAAAAAATCTTTTCCCTGTCTATGATATCATAAATTCTCAAACTTTCGAACCTGAATTCAAAGAATGGGGAGACAGTGAACTAAGTGAAATTGACAAATACAGGGTAATCTTTTTCTACATGCCTCATCTAGACCTTGAGCTCATTAAAACGATGAGAACTTCTCTTCATTTTATGAATTCTAAACTCTTCATTTTCTGCGTCAGTCTTGATCTGATTGAAAAAGAAGAGGCTATAAAAATGGGTGCTACCAATGTTAGTTTGTTACCCACTGACGTTGACGAAATGATCATGTTCTTACAGAATATCAAACATAGTCTGGATTCCTCGGGACAATACAATGCCGACAAACTTACTCCTTTCAAAGCTGCCGTAGAAGAAATATTTTTAACTATGGCAGTAACAGAAATTGAACTTGTTGAAGAATACTATTGCACAGAACGACTGCATTTTGGAGAAGTATCAGGAGTCATGGCACTGGCGGGGAAGAAAAAGGGTTCAGTAATATTGACCATCAATCAGGACTTTGCAAAAAAAATCATCTCCAACATA